>JBOHRM010000183.1:0-4564 GCA_050732715.1 Longimicrobiales bacterium | reverse complement strand
GGCATGGGCCGCGCGGTCTTGCTGGTTGGCGCGGGGCACCTCGAGCGCATTCCCGAATCGTCGCCACGGCCAACGTTCGTCCTGCGCTCGCTCCCCTCGACGTTCGCCGATGTCAACGGCGACTTCGAGTTCGACGAGGCCGGATCGGAACGGAAATCGTACTCGCTCGCCGCCGCGCTCGAGGGCGATGACGGCGAGGAGCAGCCCGGCATGCGCGCGCTCGTCTTCGCCGACGCCGATCTCTTCTCCGACGCCGTCGTCTCGTCACTCGGCATGAACGCGGCGCTCGCCGCCGACGCGATCAGCTGGCTCGGCCGCGAAGAGGAGATGGCGGCCGGCGAAACCGCGTCCGAGGAGGATGTGCCGATCGTGCACACGCGCGCCGAAGACGCGCTCTGGTTCCACCTGACGATCTGGGGCGCGCCCGCGCTCGTGCTCGCGCTCGGCCTGATCGCCGTACGTCGACGTCGCACGCGGATGGGAGCGGATGAAGCCGAGCCCGCCGTCGCCACGGGAGAGGCGTCATGAGACAGGTCACCGTGCACGGCGCGCTGCTGGCAGTTGCACTGGTCGCCGCTTGGGTGACGTGGACGGCGAACGAGCCGGTCGACACGGGCGAGGCCACGATCACCGTCTGGGATGACGACCCCGGCGACATCGCCGTGGTCAGCTTCGAATCCGGCGACCGTACGCTGCTGCTCGAGCGCCGTGATATGGAAGCCCAGAGCTATCTCTGGGCGCGCGAGACGACTCGCCCCGTCCCGCCACAGCCGGAGCAACCGGAACCCGACAGTGCCGCCGCAGCGGCCGCGGCCGCCGACACCGGCGCGGCACCGGCGTCGTCGGACACCACCAATGATCTAGCCGAAACCGACGTCGCAAACGCCGCCCCCGCCGCGGATTCCGTCGCACCGGAGGCGGCGGCCCAGGAGCCCGCACGCGTGACCGAGTTCCCCGTTGGTGAACAAGGCGATTCTCTCATCACGGGCCTCGCGCAGCTTCGCGCCGTGCGCGATCTCGGCGAGGCCGATGACGACCTGCGCGCCGCCTACGGCTTCGCCGACAGCACCGTGTCGACCGTGACACTCCGCCAGCGCGACGGCGCCGAGCGCACGCTCGCGTTGGGCGGCACCGCGATCGGCGGCAGTGACCGTTACGTGCTCGACGTCGAGAGGAATCGCGTCTTCGCCGTGCCCGTGGCCGTGGTGCGGCCGCTCGAGACGAGCCAGATGCTCCGGCTCACGGAGTATCAGAGGTTCGAGCCGGATGACGTCGCGCGCGTGGCCGTGACGGCGGGCGGCGCCCAGCGGACCATGGAGCGGCGCGACGCCGGCGCAACGGCGCAGGTGACGTGGTCTCCGCCGGACAGTGAGCAGCAGGACCCGGCGTTCGCGAGCTTCATGGAGCAGGTCGACCAGCTCTGGGTCTCGGAGTTCGTGCCCGAGGCTTCGGTGGACTCGCTCGAGCTCATGCTCCGCATCGACTACTACAGCCGCCGCGATGACGCCATCGGCTTCATCGAGTTGTACCGGGCGCAGGGCGGCGACGGCGAGGCGCAGGGCTCGCCGCGCTATTTCATGCGCTCGCCGCGGACCGTCGTGCTCGGCGAGGTTTACGGACCGCTCGGTGAGCGGCTCGAGCAGGATGTCGAAACGTTGTTCGGCGGCGCGCCCGCCGCCACCAGCGCGAGTGTGCCCGCACCGGGACCCCGGACGCCAGCCCTTGACGCCAGCCCGCGGATCGCTCATGTGAGATAGGGCGCAGAGCGGCTTCGATTCCGTCGTCGCCGCCGGCCTTCGACTCACCAACCGAGGGGACGCACGCGGATGAGCAACCGGGGCTGCGGTCCACCCTCCTACGTCTCTCGACGCGATTTCATCCGCAATCTGGCCGCGGGCGCCGGCGCCACGTTGTTGGCGCCAGGGTGGATCGCCGGATGCGCGCGCCGTCCGCCGCCCCTGACGGCGGCAGCCGATTCCGGATGGGCCGCGGTCCCCGAAATCCTCGACCGCATCCGCGTCCCCGAGTTCCCCGCCCGCACGTTCAGCATCACCGATTTCGGTGCCGCCGGCGACGGCGTGACCGACTGTACCGCGTTATTCGGCCGCGCGCTCGCTGCGTGTCACGACGCGGGCGGCGGGCGCGTGGTCGTGCCGGCCGGCCGTTTCCTGACCGGACCGATCCGGCTGCGGTCGAACGTGAACCTGCACGTGGAAGAAGACGCCGCGGTCCTCTTCAGCACGGAGCCGTCGGCTTACCCACGCGTCTTCACGCGGTGGGAAGGCGTCGAGCTGATGAGCCACTCGCCGCTGGTCTACGCGTTCGAGGAGCGAAACATCGCGATCACGGGCGCCGGTGTGCTCGACGGCCAGGCCGAAGAGACGAACTGGTGGCCGTGGAAAGGCGCATGGAAGACGCACGCCGAGTGGGCGGACGTGCCGAACCAGCTCGCCGACCGCGACCGTTTGTTCCGGATGGCCGAAGAAGGCGTCCCCGTGTCACAGCGCGTTTTCGGCGCCGGCCACTACCTGCGCCCGCAATTCATCCAGCCGTATCGCTGCACGAACGTACTGATCGAGGGTGTGTCGATCCGGCGCTCACCGATGTGGCAGGTCCACCCGGTGCTGTGCCGCAACGTGACCATCCGCGGCCTCGACATCGTCAGCCACGGCCCGAACAACGACGGCTGCAACCCCGAGTCGTGCCAGGACGTGTCGATCGAGGACTGCAGCTTCGACACCGGCGACGACTGCATCGCCATCAAGTCGGGCCGCAACCGCGATGGGCGTCGCCTCGGCGTGCCGAGCGAGAATATCGTCATCCGTGGCTGCCGCATGAAGGACGGACACGGCGGCGTGACGATCGGCAGCGAGATCTCCGGCGGTGTGCACGACGTCTACACGGAAGACTGCGTGATGGACAGTCCCAACCTCGACCGGGCGCTGCGGCTCAAGACGAACGCGATGCGCGGCGGCGTCATCGAACGCATCCGCATGCGCGACGTTCGTGTTGGCCAAGTGAGCGACGCGGTCGTGCACATCGACTTCCACTACGAAGAAGGCGCCGACGGCGACTACCTTCCAACCGTGCGCGACATCGACATCCGCACGTTGACGAGCAACCGAAGCCCCTACGCACTGTACCTGCGCGCCTTCCCCGACGCCCCAATCACCGGGGTTCACCTCGCCGACTGTCGGTTCGAGAACGTCGACAACGAGAACGTCCTCGAATACGTAGAAGACATCGATCTCGACGACGTCTGGATCAACGGCGAGTCGGTCTCCGCCGTCGCCAATCCATGATGCCTGCGCCCATCGACGCCCCGCTCGCACCGGCTTCGTCTACATCCGACGTTTCGTCCAGCCGAGCAGGTTGGTCTCCAAGAACCGCTGACGCTTGACGAGGCCATCGAGCCAACGGCACTTTCGCAACCCGTCATAACGCCGGAACGCGAGGACGAGCCGTGGTCATTGAGCGCAGGGCGGCGGGCCTGGCACTCGCTCTGAGTGCCGCCCTGACATTGAGCGGTTGCGGCGACGGCGGTCGAACACCGTCCCGCGCGACCGTCCGTGACAGTGCCGGCATCACGATCGTCGAGAACGAGCCGGGCGGCGTGTGGCGCGACGGCGAAACGTGGACACTTTCCGCCGAGCCGGTGCTCGACATCGGCGTCCTCGAGGGCGACGAGGTCTACCAGCTCCACCTCGCCGCCGATGCCGTTCGCCTGAGCGACGGGCGAATCGTTATCGCGAACGCCGGCACGCACGACCTGCGCTTCTACGGGTCGGACGGGCGTCACCTCCGCTCGGTGGGTCGACAGGGCGGCGGACCCGGCGAATTCGAACGGATCGACGCGCTCGACCGTCTTGCCGGTGACACGCTCGCCGTCTGGGACACGGAAGCCCTGCGCCTGTCGTCGTTCACACCGGATTGCGAGCTCGTGCGCAGTGTGTCGGCAGCGTTGACCGAGCCGGGTTTCGGGCAGCGACATTACGGCACATTCAGCGATGGCTCCTTCGTGCTGAGGGCGAGCTTCTCCCCCAACGCGTTCACGAGCGGCGAAGGCTTGCGCCGGGACACGACGGCATACAAGAGGTACAACGGCGCCGACGGAGCCACCCTGGATACGATCGCGCTGACGCCTGGCATGGAAGCGTTCGTCCAGTCGAGTGGGGACATGTTTAGGGTCAACTTGGTCCCCTTCCACCGGGCCTCGCACGCCGCCGTGCACAGCGAGGACGCGTACGTCGGCGTGAGTGACCGCTTCGAGATCGGTGTCACGGACGCTCGAGGCGCGCTGCGGCGGATCGTCCGGCTCGACGTGGACCTCACGCCGGTGACCGACGCCGATGTCAGACTGTACGCCGAAACAAACGCCGCAGACAGGCTTTCGCCCGAGGAGCGGGACGACCCCAGCGCCGTGCAACGCTCGGTTCAGACGATCGTGGACCGACCGCGGCCGGAAACGTTCCCGATGTTCGACGCGCTCGTCGTCGACGACGTCGGTTTCCTGTGGGTTCGTGAGTATGAGCGGCCCGGCGCGGAAGGCCCCCGACACTGGGAC
>JBOHRM010000182.1:0-4899 GCA_050732715.1 Longimicrobiales bacterium | reverse complement strand
TACGTCCCGGAAGACTTCGAAGACCAGATGTCGCCGCTGCTACAGTACACGGTCACCGGGCCGTATATGCTCGAGGCGATCCGCGAGTGGCTGGTCGACGAGGTCGAGCCCGAGCTCGGCCAGGTCGAGGGCGTGGGCACTGTCTTCACCTACGGCGGCCGGGACCGCGTGCTCTTCATCGAGCTCGACGAAGCGCGCATCCAATCGCTCGGCCTGCGGCCGGAGCGCGTGCGCGCCGCGGTTTCCGAGCTCGAGGTGGTCAGCGAAGCCGGTGCCGTCGTCACGGACGATGGCCAGCTGCGCATGCTCGCGATCCGTGAGCGCGCCGCGAGCATTGACGAGATCCGCCAGCTGCCCGTCCTGATGGATCAGGGACGCATCGTCCGCGTGGCCAACGTCGGCCGCGTGTTCGACACGTTCGAAGAGCCGCGGAGCTACTACCGCATCGATGGTTTCCCCGCGGTATCGATGTACATCTTCAAGGCGCCGCGCGTGAACTCGGTCGAGACCGCGGATCGTGCGAGGGCCGCGGTCGACCAGCTGGCGTTGCGCGCGCCGGCCGGCGTGCGCTTCATCCTCGACGCCGATCAGAGCGAGGACATCCGCGCACAGCTCTCCGACCTGCGTACGCGCGCGTTCATCGCCGCTGGCATCGTCCTCATCGTGCTGCTGCTGTTTCTGCGCTCGATCCGCGCCGCCGTCGTCATCTTCTCGACGCTCGTATTCGCGATTCTCATCACGATCAACCTCATCTACTTCGGCGGGCTCACACTCAACGTGCTCACGTTGATGGGACTGGCGATGGGGTTCGGCCTCGTGGTTGACAATGCGATCGTCGTGCTCGAGAACATCGACCGGCTCAGACGCAAGGGTGTGCCCGCGCTCGAGGCCGCGCGCCGCGGCGCGCGCGAGGTCGTGCTGCCGATCCTCGCCGCCACCGGCACCACCATCGTCGTCGTCATCCCGTTCGTCTATCTCCAGGGCGAGCTGCGCATCTACTACGTACCGCTCGCAATCGTCGTCGGCATCAGCCTCGCCGCCAGCCTGTTCGTCGCGTTCACGTTCATCCCCGCCCTCGGCGCGCGGCTGTTCAGAGATCGTTCCGAGTTCCGAGTGGACTCCCCACTCCCCTCGTCACCACCCCTGCGTCGACCTCCGTCGCCTCTGGCGCCGTCGGTTCCGAGTTCCGAGTCCAGGGAACCCGGAACCCGGAACCCGGAACCCGGAACCCAATTGTGGATCGTGCGCCTCTACGCGGGTCTCATCCGTCTGTCGCTGCGGCACGCGTGGCTCACCGTGGTGCTCGTGCTCGGGATGCTCGCCGGCTCGTACCATCTGTTCGACACGTACGTCAGCCGCGGCATGATCTGGCGCTGGGGCCGGGGGGACCGCACCTACATCGACATCTTCATCCGTCAGCCACGCGGCGAGGAGCTCGAGCACACGGATCAGGTGGCGCGGTTCTTCGAGGAGCGGCTGCGCAGGATGCCCGAGATCGAGCGTTTCACGACGAACGTCCGGGACGCTGCGAACGCACACATCAAGGTCGATTTCCCCGAGGCGCTCGAGTGGACCGCCGTGCCGCTCGCGATCCAGGAGCAGCTCGTCCAATACAGTCTGCTGTTCGGCGGCACCGACGTCCGCGTGTACGGCCGTGGTCCGTCGTTCTACGGCGGCGGCGGCGGCAGTGCGCCGAACTACTCGATCACCGTCCTCGGCTACAATTACGAGAAAGTCCACGAGATCGCGGAGGACCTCGGCCAGCGGCTCGAGCGCATCAGCCGGGTGCGCGAGGTCGACACCAACTCGTCCGGCCGCTGGTACAGTCGCGACCAGGCAACCGAGCTGGTGCTCGACGTCGACCGCAGCCGCCTCGCGCTGCACTCGCTCTCGGCCGCCGACATCGTCGGTTTCGTCGGCTCGACCGTGCGCGGGCGCACGTTCGCCCAAACGGTGCGCATCGGCGGCGAGGAAATGCAGATCTCGGTCAAGCTCGAAGGCCACGACGACATGGATCTGTTGCGGCTCGGCGAAACGTTGATCCCCGCCGCGAACGGCGAGAACGTCCGCGTCGGCGACATCGCGACGTTGGACGAGCGGCGCGTGCTCGCCCAGGTGGTCCGCGAGAACCAACAGTACCGGCGCTTCGTCAGCTACGAGTTCCGCGGACCGACCAAGCTCGGCGACGTGTACCGCGATGCCGTCATCGGCGCGACCGACCTACCGCCCGGCTACACGATCGAAGGCAAGCAGGAATTCGAGTTCGGGCTCGAAGACGAGATGCAGATCTACGGCGTCCTCATCGTCTCCGTGTTCCTCATCTTCATGGTCACCGCCGCCGTGTTCGAATCGATCAAGCAGCCGTTCTACGTGCTGCTGACCGTGCCCATGGCGCTGATCGGCGTGTTCCTGATCTTCTTCTACACGAACGCGAACTTCACGCGCGAAGCGTACATCGGCGTGATCATGATGGCCGGCATCGTGGTCAACAACGCGATCCTGCTCGTCGATCACGTCAACCAGCTGCGCCGCGTGGACGGACTGCGCATGACCGAGGCGCTCGTGCGCGGCACGACCGAACGCGTGCGGCCGATCCTGATGACCAGCCTCACCACGATCTGCGGGCTGCTCCCGCTCGTGCTGTTCGCCGAGACCGCGAACGCGAACATCTGGAACGCGCTCGGCTTCGCGCTGATCGGCGGGCTCTCCAGCTCGACGTTCCTCGTGCTCACCGTCACGCCCGCGCTGTACCTGATCTTCGAGTCGCGCGCCGAACGCAAACGCCTCGCCGCCGACGGCATCGTCGACCCGCTGCTCGAGAAACAGCGCCCGTGGCGCGCCGGGTTCCGGCTCACCGTCCGCGGCGGGCGCGCAATCGGTGGTGTGGTGCGGCACCCTCGGAGGACCGCCTCCGCCGTGCGCAGCAGCATCGCCGCCGTCGGCGATGGCCGTATCGTGACGCGCCTACGTCGGATCCGGCCGCCATTCATGCGTCGACGTTGACCATGGTGTCGACCCGCGGTGGCGCAAATGCGAATCGGCAAACCGGAATGTCGGAGATGACCATGACCCCGATCCCGCTGAAATCGATGCTCGGACGAGCACCCGCCGCCGCCATCGGCGCCGCGGCGCTGTTGATGATGACGCTGCGCCTCGCCGCACCCGCCGCCGCGCAGGTCCAGGTGCCCGCCGAGCTCACCGTCGGGGAGGCGATCGAGATCGCCCTGCGCAACAACCCCGGCCACATGCAGGTGCTGAACGACGTCGACGCGGCGGACGCGCAGGTCCGCGCGAGCTACGGCTCTTTCCTCCCCAATGTCGTGCTCAGCTCGACGTTCAACTCGACGTACGCCGAGGCCGAATCGTCTTTCGATGAATTCGGGCGGCCGCTCGCGGAACCGGAGCCCGTGATCACGAAGAGAAGTCAGGCCGGTCAGTCCATCAGCCTCGGCTCCATCACGCTCTTCGATGGTGGCGCGCAGTTCCGCAACGTGAGCGTGGCCAAGAGCCAGCGGAAAGCCGCCGAAGCCGCGATCGCGAACGGCGCCAACACGCTGCGCGCGAACGTCACACGCGCCTATTACCAGGTCGTGAACGGTGAAAGCCGGATCGAGCTCGAGCGCGAGCTGCTCGAGTTCGCACGGGACCGGCTCGAGCTCGTGCAACGGCAATTCGAGATCGCCGTCGTGGGCCAGTCGGACTTGCTCGGTGCCGAGCTCGAGGTGGCGCGCGCCGAGCAGGCCGTCGCCGACGCCGAGTCCGACGTCCGCGCCCAGCGCCTCAACCTGCTGCAGCTACTGGGCGTCGGCGGCGAGCCGCCGTTCACCCTCGTCTCGGACCTGCCGCCGATCATCGACCCGGCCGCACTCTCGGCGGACGCGCTCGTCGCCCGCGCCGTTGAAACGCATCCCGCCGTGTTGCAAAGCGCCGCGACCGCCGCCGTCGCGGAAAGCCAGCTATCGAACCAGCGCGGCTCGAGGTTGCCGACCATCTCGCTCAACCTCCCGTCCTACAACTGGGGCGCGCAAGAGAGCGGACTCTGGGATGCCTGGGGTCGATTCGGTGCGCCCAACAACTCGTTCAGCTTCGGCGTGACCGCCAGCCTTCCGATCTTCACGGGTTTCAGCAAGAGCGCGGACATCGCGCGGAACCTCGAGGCCGCGGAAGACGCTCGCCAGCAGACGAGGCAGGCGAGGCTCGCGGTGGAGAAAGACCTGCGAGACGCGCTCATCGAGCTCGAGCGCGCACACCGCAGCCTCCTGCTCGCCGAACAACAGGCAACGATCTCGCGCCAGCGGCTCGAGCTAACCCAGGAGGAGTATCAGACCGGCGCCATCCCGTTCACCACGCTCCAGCAGATCATCGAAAGCAACAGCCAGTCTCAGCGCTTCTTGATCAATGCCCGCTTCAACTTCCTCAGCGCACGCGTGTCGCTCGAGGAGCGCGTAGGTGGACCGTTGCAGAGCTGATACGTGGGTTGGATGCCCTCACCATCCCCGAAGGGGGACACCAATGGGCACGGGCGCGGCCACGACTCGAGCAGCTCCGGCCGGGCTGCACATCAACCGGAAGATTTTCGGACGTTGTGCAAAGGCTGCGTCCGTCACCACGACCCGCCATTGGTGAGCTCCGCTCCGAACGTTCTGCGGCGGAGGTCAGACCCGCTCAGCGCCGTGCAACGCCGCCATCAGCTCGCGATTGACCATCGTTCGCAGTCGTGGCCAAGCGATCCGACCCATCCAGTCCTCGAGCTTGGCCTCGGCAAACTCCGCCGGCAGCTCCAGCTCTGGCAGGTGGACTCGCCCACCACCAGGCACAAGGAGATAGACGGTATCGAACAGCGCCTTTTCTGGCGTTGCCACGTAGTTGCCCTCCGCTTCCTGACGGTATCCCCCGAAC
>JBOHRM010000181.1:0-3905 GCA_050732715.1 Longimicrobiales bacterium | reverse complement strand
CAGCACGCGCGCGCCGTCCAGGTCGGCGCCCGCGCTCAGCGCGTCCGCCAGGCCGCCTGACAGATGTTCTCCGGGGAGTATGTCGACGCGGATTCCGCCGGCCTCGAGCGTCGTGGCCGTGGCGGGTCCGACGGCGGCGATGCGCACCGCGGCGAGGTCGGCGGCATCCCCGCCCGCCGCTACGAGCGCTTCGATGAACCTATCGGCAGCGTTCGCCGATGTGAAGACGACCCAGTCGTAGTCTTCAATCGACCGGACCGCCGCGTCAAGCCGGCCAGGCCGCACGGGTCCCGCAATGCGAATGAGCGGACGGATCAGGACCTCCGCGCCCGCCGACTCGAGCGCACGCCGAACGCCTGCCGCCTGGGCCGCCGACCGTGTCACCACGACTCGGAGCCCACGAAGGCCCAAGTCGTCGTCCTGCGGTTCCGAATGGCCCGCGATCACGCTCGGATTCGACCTCTCTCAGTTTCCCACGCCCCCAAAAATAACCCCGGCGCCCACTCGAGACGCCGGGGATACTACAGCCGAGCAGCCGGATCGCGCTACCTAGGCCTTGCGCACCTTTCCCGCGGACAGGCAGCGCGTGCACACACGCACCCGCATGTGCTCGCCACCATCCATCACGATCCGAACGGGGTGCAGGTTCGGCAACCACCGCCGCCTCGTCCGATTGTTCGCGTGGCTGACGTTGTTCCCGGCCCGCGGGCCCTTCCCACATACGTGACAAACCCTAGCCATTCCGCTTTAACCCGCTTTCTCCTTACTCGAAATCGAAAATCAGAGTCGAGGGGCACCGTATATCCGCGCGCTACCGCGAGCTATCGGTGGGGGTCGGAGGCGGCGGCGGGGCGGCGCCCGTAGCCTCGGCCGGCGTGTCCTCCTGTATCTCCGCGACCAAGGATGGCTCGCTCGTCTGCGAGAGCCAAACGATGAACGCTAGCACCAAGACCCCGGCCACCGCGGCCCACAACCACGTCGCGGCTGACCTCGCTCCGGCATCCCCTGTCATGGCGCTCCCCTATTCGACCAGTTCAATGATCGCCATCTCCGCCGCATCACCAGCGCGATGGCCCAGCAAACGCACCCGCGTGTAGCCGCCCGGCCGCTCGGCGTAGCGCGGCCCGATCTCCGCGAACAGCTTCGACAAAGCGACGTCGTCCTGAATCTTGCGCGCCGCTTGACGCCGCGCATGCAGATCGCCTCGCTTCGCCTTCGTGATCAGCGGCTCCGCGTAACGCTTCAGCTCCTTCGCCTTCGCGGTCGTCGTCTCGAGCCGGCCGTGCAGAAACAACGACGTCGCCATATTCCGCAAAAGCGCCTTGCGGTGCTCTGCCGTCCGCGAAAGGTGACGCCCCTTCTTCCTGTGCCGCACGCGTCACTCCCCTTCGGCGGCGTGCTTCGCGCGCGCGCCCGCGTCATCCGCGCCGGCGTCGTCACTCACCAGGAAGAGATCGCCGCTCTCGCCTTCCTCGAGCTTCATCCCGAAATGAAGGTTGTGCTCGTTCAGGAACTGCCGAATCTCCTCGAGCGACTTGATGCCGAAGTTCTCGATACCCAGCATCTGGTCTTCCGTGCGCTTCACCAGGTCGCCGAGCGTGATGATGTTCTCCTTCTTCAGCGAGTTCACCGACCGCACCGACAGTTCCGCGAGCTCATCGATCGGCCGACGGAACAGGTCACGCAGCTGCGTCGGTACCCGCACCGCGCCAGCCGTCGAGACCGGCGCATCACCCGGCTCGCCGAAACGTAGCATATACTCGAGATGCTTGCGCGCCAGGTCCGCCGCGTATCCGATCGCCCAATCCGGTGTTACGCTTCCGTTCGTCTCGACCAGCACCGTCAAACGGTCGAAGTCCGTGCGCTGCCCGACACGCGTCTCGTCGACCGTGAAATTCGCCCGCAGCACCGGGTTGTAGATCGAGTCGACTCGCACCAGGTCCACCGGCGCCGCCTTCGGCAACGGATGCTGGTCCGCGGTCATGAACCCGCGGCCCTTGTTCACATACAGGACCATGTTGACCTCGCGGTCATCCTGCAACGTGAACAGGTGATGATCATCGTTGAGAATACGTACCGAGCTCGTCTGCTGTACCGCCCGTGCCGTGACCGGACCCGCCTTGCTAGCCCTCAGCTCGAGCTGCGAATCGTCTTTCGTCTCCTCGAGCACCAGAACTAGTGTCTTCAGGTTCTGGATGATCTGGTGCACGTCCTCGACCACGCCGGCCACCGTCTGATGTTCGTGCACCACGCCGTCCATACGGAACGCCCATACCGCCGAGCCCCGCAATGATGACAGCAGGATGCGCCGGAGCGTGTTGCCCAACGTCTGTCCGAATCCTCGCTCGAGCGGCGCGACGACGAACTGCGCGCTGCGCCCGTCCTCCGAACGATTGATGACCTCGATCCGCTGCGGTAGAACCAACCCGGTGAGATCCATCTCCACAGTTTACCTCCCCGACTCGGGGTGATCGGCCGACGCTCGTCCGCGTCGGGCCTCGTAACGTGAGCTCCCTCGTCGCCTCCGACGGTTGGCCGGAGGCGATGTCGTTACTTCGAGTACAGCTCGACGATCAGCTGTTCCTGCGCGGCTAGAGGAATATCCGCGCGTGTCGGACGCTCGAGCATCCGTCCCGTGCGCGTCGCCTCATCCACCGCAAGCCAGCGCACGGTCATCGGCCGCGTCTTCGACTCGAGCGCAGCCTGCACCGGAAGCACGTCCTTCGACTTCTCGCGGACCCGTACCTCGTCGCCCGGCCGGAGCTGATAGCTCGGAACGTCGACCGACCGGCCGTTCACCTCGACGTGCCGATGCCGCACCAGCTGCCGCGACTGCTTCCGGCTCGCGCCGAAACCCAACCGGTAGACCACATTGTCCAGCCGCGACTCGAGCCCGATCAGCAGATTGTCGCCCGTCACACCCTGCTGCGTCGCGGCCCGCTCGAACAGCATCTTGAAGTATTTCTCGGAGACGCCGTAGATCCGCTTGACCTTCTGCTTCTCGCGGAGCTGAAGCGAGTAGTCCGACGCCTTGCGCCGTCTCGCCTGCACCGGCCCGTGCTGGCCAGGCGCGTACGTTCGCCGCTCGACCGGGCACTTCTCCGTGTAGCACTTCGTGCCCTTGAGAAACAGCTTCTGCACCTCCCGGCGGCATTGCCTGCACACCGGCCCCGTATAACGACCCATTCAGTCCGTCTTTCTCCGTTGCTACCGTTTCGCCTGAAGACTTCCTCCCGCCCAGACGGCTGGGCGGTTTACGTCTTCTCGAGTCGCGAGTCAGCGAGTTCCGAGTCGCGAGTCCCCCGCCCGGCGCCAACACGCGACTCGCGACTCGCGACTCGTGACCTTGTCACACCCTCCGCTTCTTCGGCGGCCGGCACCCGTTGTGCGGGATCGGCGTCACATCGCGGATCGACCGGACCTGGAGGCCCGCCGCGGCGAGCGCCTGGATCGCCGACTCGCGGCCGCTGCCCGGGCCCTGAAGCCGAACGTGGACCCGCTTCATCCCGAGGTTGACCGCTTCGCGGCCGACCTGCTCCGCGGCCACCGTGGCGGCGAACGGCGTCGACTTCTTCGACCCCTTGAAGCCGGCCTTGCCCGCGCTGCCCCAGACGACGACGCTGCCCGACATGTCGGTGATCGTCACCAGCGTGTTGTTGAACGTCGCCTTGATGTGGGCGACGCCCTCCGCCTCGACGTGGCGCCTCGCGCGCTTCGGTTTCGTGCCTTTCTTTGGATTCGCCAACCGCTGCCTGTCACTCGGTTCACGACCCGGGGCGTTCCACCCCTCGATTCAGGATCGAGGGTCTCGCCCTCGATCCACGCTCGACCGGACCCCTCGGCCCACGCCTACTTCTTCGGCGCCTTCTTCTTGCCCGCGATCGCGCGGCGCACGCCCTTGTGTG
>JBOHRM010000180.1:0-4658 GCA_050732715.1 Longimicrobiales bacterium | reverse complement strand
GAACTACACGGATTGGAGCGTGGGTCTGAGCGCCGCGATCGCGGGCTTCGAGGCCGTCGTGTCGTATGTCGGTACCGACATCGGCGAGGCGATCTGCGAGGACATCTGCCGGCCCAGAGCGGTCGTGAGTCTGTCGTACGCACTGGGCGAATCATGAGTGGTTTTCGGTGCCCGGTTCCCGGTTCCCGGGTCTCAGTGACTGACTACGAGCGCCATCCAACTGGCCGACTGCCTAAGCGAGGCCAATGGGAGTGGTCGGGAAGGGGATTTCACGTGAAAGGAGAGGACGATGAGTCGTGAACGACTGCGTGGGCGATCCGGTGCTCGCCGCGACGCGTGGCTGGGCGGGCTGATGACGGCCTCGCTCCTGCTGGTGCTGTCGCCGGCGCTGGCGGCGGCGCAGACGGCGCAGGAGGAGGCGGAGGCTGCGATTTCGGCCGGAGACACGGCGTGGATTTTGATCTCGACGGCGCTGGTTCTGCTCATGACGGCGGGTCTCGCCTTTTTCTACGGTGGGCTCGTGCGTTCGAAGAACGTGCTGAACACGATGATGATGTGCTTCATCTCGTTCGGCGTCGCGGGCGTGCTCTGGGCGTTCTTTGGATTTTCACTGGCGTTCGGCGAGGGCGGCGCGCTCGTGGGCGACCTGTCGAAGGCGTTCTTGCGCGGCGTCGGCGTCGAGCCGGAGGGCACGATCCCGGCGATGCTGTTCATGGCGTTTCAGGGCACGTTCGCGATCATCACGGCGGCGTTGATCTGCGGTGCGATCGTGGGCCGGATGCGGTTTGGCCCGTACATCGCGTTCATCGCGCTCTGGGGTCTGGTGGTGTACGCCCCGGTCGCGCACTGGGTGTGGGGCGGCGGCTGGCTCGGCGAGATGGGCGCGCTCGACTTCGCGGGTGGCGCGGTGGTGCACGTCAATGCCGGCGCGGCGGCGGCGGTCGCCGCCATGGTGCTCGGTCCGAGAGCGGACTACGGACGCCAGGCGATGCTGCCACACAACGTGCCGTTCGTGTTGCTCGGCGCCGGGCTGCTGTGGTTCGGCTGGATGGGTTTCAACGGCGGCAGCGCGCTCGCGGCCAATGAGTTCGCGGCGCTCGCGCTGGTCAACACGCTGTTCGCGCCGGCCGCCGCGGTGGTGGTCTGGGCGCTGCTCGACGTGGCGACGTCGAAGCAAATCACGGCGGTCGGGCTGGCCACCGCGATCGTGGTCGGGTTGGTGGCGGTCACGCCCGCTGCGGGTTTCATCTCGCCGATCTGGGCGATCGTGCTCGGCGCGATCGCGGCGCTGCCCAGCTACGGGCTGATTCGCGCTCGGCCGCGCACCGGCTTCGATGACTCGCTCGACGTCTTTGCCGCCCATGGCGTCGGCGGCCTGACCGGCGCGATCCTGACCGGCGTGTTCGCGAGCGCGGCCGTCAACGGTTCGACGGACGGCCTGATCTACGGCAATGCCGCGCAGGTCGGCGTGCAGGCCGCGACCGTGCTGGCGGTGCTGGTTTACAGCGGTGGGGTCACGTTCGTCCTGCTCAAGGCGATCGGGCTATTCACGGTACTGCGTCCGGCGCCCGAGATCGAGCGTCGCGGCATCGACACGCTCGCGCACGGCGAGGAGGCCTATGCCAGTGGCGAGGGCGCGATCCTGCTGCTGGACGAGGAGCTGAACGGCGGCCCCGTAACGCCGGCGCGCAAGCCCGCGAGCACGGTCTCCGTGCCGGCCGGCGCAGCGCGATAGGTCCAATGGAAAGCTGACAGGAGACCGATCCATGAAGCTGGTCAAGGCGATCATACGCCCGGAGAAGCTAAACGATGTGCTGGCCGCGCTGTTCCGCGCCGAGGTCCGCGGGCTGACGGTCACGCGCGCGCAGGGCCACGGCGGTGAGACGGAGGCCGTCGAGACGTACCGTGGCACGACCGTGAAGATGGGGCTGACCGACAAGATCGTCCTCGACATCGGCGTGTCGGAGCCGTTCGTCGATGTCGTGATCGACGCGATCCTCGCGTCCGGCAGGACCGGCGAGGTGGGCGATGGCAAGATATTCGTCATGCCCGTCGAGAAGGTGGTCCGCATCCGCACGGGCGATGCGGATACGGCCGCGGTCACGCCCGTCACCACCTGAGCCAAAACGACGTTGAGGGAACCGGACGGCCACATCCGTTGCCATGAGCTGAACCCCGTCCTGGGGTCGGTATTCGTCGAGGTCGTGCTCGAGCGGGTCAGGTATCACCAATCGATCACGGGCATGAGCGAGGTCTCCGCGCGGCGCGCCTGCGTTTCTACCCACCAGGTGGTGTACGCCCGGATGTGGCGGCCGCCCTGGTAGACCTCGATGGAGTAGAGCTCCTGTGGGCTGTAGGTCTCGAGCTCGAGCAGGCCTGCTACCGCCGGCCGTTCATCGATGTAGACGGACGGCCGGACCGGCCGTCCGCGCGCCCTCACACAGATGTCGAACGCGATCGGTTCGAGGCATGCGGCTCGGTGCACCAGACCGGCCTGGAACAATGCGTCGAGCGCGTCGAATGCCGAGGTCATCGAAAGGCGATCCCGCTCGATCGCCCGCACACTGACGGCCGTCCTGCGCCGCCGCCTCCGAAGCTGGTCTGCGAAACTGTACGCCTTCGCAGTGATGCCCTCGAGGATGATGGGCCGCGCCCCGAGCGCAATCGTGAGGGTGACGGACTCGCGAGTGAGGTCGAGCTCCTCTTCGTAGTCCGCGAAGCCGAGGTGGCGCACGCGCATTGCAACGCGGCCGCGCGGTAGGTCCAGCATCGCGAACGCGCCGTTCGAGTTGGTGATCACCTCTTTGCCGAGCTCGGGGAACTCGACCGTCGCCCCGCTGATCGGGTTCTGGGTCGATTGATCCACGACGTAGCCCAGGATCGCAGACGTCGGTGCGATGGGCGCCTGCTGGGCGTCGGCTCGCTCCGGGTCGAGACCTGTCAGCACAATGGCGGCGAGGAGGACAACGGCTGGGTCACGCATCACGCCTCCCTGTTCCGAACGAGGGTGCGCTCAAACTGCGGTGATCGCCCGTTGTACCTTGCCGGACGGCGAAAGTTGCCCGCTCCCTGACGACGTGAAGAATCGCGCGGAGGCTTCGGTTCGAGACCGGGCGGCTCCGCGGTGGTTGCGCGCGTCAACGGCGCCAGCCACGTTGATCCTGTGCCGTGCATGGAGAAACCGATGGCGATTCCCGAGGTCGAGCTGGGCATGAGGCGCGCCGTCACCGGACTCGCGGTCACGCTGCTGGCCGCCGGCTGTGCGGATTCGGGGAGCGTTGACGTTCCCATCGTGCGCGAGATCGTGTCCCCGGCGGGGGAGGGGAGCGGCGAGCCGTTCGTTGGGCGGGCGCCCGACGGTCGCGTGCTCATGAGTTGGCTCGAGGCTCAACCCGACTCGATGTTCGCTCTGCGTTTGGCCGCGTGGGATGGCGTGGCGTGGAGCGACCCGGCGACGGTCACGGTTGGCTCCGATCTGTTTGTGAACTGGGCGGACTTTCCCTCGGTCCACGCGCTGGCGGATGGCAGACTCGCCGCGCACTGGCTGCGCAGGAGCGGTGCCGGCCGCTACGCCTACGATGTGAATCTCGCGTTCTCGAGTGATGGCGGCGAGACGTGGAGCGAACCCATCACGCCGCACCGGGACGGCACCCCGACGGAGCACGGTTTCGTATCGCTGTTCGATGCGCCCGATGGCGGACTCGGCGCCGTCTGGCTCGACGGCCGCAACTTCGCGGGTGAGTCGGAGTCCGGGGGCGAGCACGGCGGCGGAGCGGATATGACGCTTCGCTACGCGCGCATCTTGTCGGACGGCTCCCTCGCGGACGAACACGTGCTGGACGACCGGACGTGCGAGTGTTGTCAGACGTCGGCGGCGCTCACGGCCGACGGCCCCGTCGTCGTCTACCGTGACCGCTCACCCGCCGAGGTCCGCAACATTGCGGTTCAGCGGCTTGGCCCGAACGGCTGGACGCAGCCCGCGCCGCTGCACGACGACGCATGGCAGGTCCCCGGTTGTCCGGTGAACGGCCCCGCCGTCGACGCGATCGGCCGCCGTGTCGTAGTGGCGTGGTTCACGGCCCCCGGCGACACGGCCCGCGTCCACGTCGCGTTCTCCGACGACGGGGGCGCCAGTTTCGGTGCACCGATCCGCGCGGATGACGGCGACCCGACCGGCCGCGTCGATGTCCAGGTGCGCGCGGACGGCACCGCACTCCTCAGTTGGCTGGAACGTACCGAGGAGGCCGCCGAGGTGCGTGTGCGCCGCGTCATGGCGAACGGCCACCTGGGGCCCGCCGCCACGGTGGTCGAATCCACGCCGGCGCGCGCGAGCGGGTTCCCCCGTATGGCCCCGATCGGCGACGATTTGCTGATCGCGTGGACGGATCCGGCCACGACCCGCGTCCGGGTCGCAGTCCTCACGGCCGGTTTTTGATCCTCTTTCTCTCTCTCTCCCTTCCAACACTCCGATGACACGTTCCCAGACCCCTCCGACATTACGAGAACAAAGGGTATGATCGTCATCACGGGCGCGACCGGGAACATCGGAACGGAGCTCGCGCGGTTGCTCTCCGCGCGTGGCATCGGGGTCAGGGCCCTCAGCCGAACGCCACCGGCTAGGTTGGCCCCGGACGAGGTCGAATGGGTCGAGGCAGACC
>JBOHRM010000179.1:0-2719 GCA_050732715.1 Longimicrobiales bacterium | reverse complement strand
CTACTACACGCTTGGGCGGCTGGAGGATGCGGGGCTGATTCGCGAGGTCGATGTAACCGATAGCGATGA
Organism: Longimicrobiales bacterium; assembly: GCA_050732715.1. Lineage (GTDB taxonomy): Bacteria > Gemmatimonadota > Gemmatimonadetes > Longimicrobiales > RSA9 > JBOHRM01. The sequence continues at coordinate 2,650 of JBOHRM010000179.1, read as the reverse complement.
GCCGCACGACGCGCAACGTCGCTACTACGCGCTTACGGCGGCAGGCCGCGAGCAGCTGGCGGACTTCGTTGTCACCATGGAAGAAGCGATCCGGCAGGCGCGGATCGCCGGCTTCGAGCCGGGTCGCGCCGGATAGAATGAGGGGGTCGATATGCTTTCTGGACTTCTCGAGCGTCTTCATGCGCTGATCCGACGCGCTTACCCCCGGTGTGTGCGCGACCGCGACGAACGGCGGCTCAACTCCCTGCTCGAAGAGATGCTGAATGGCTCAGGCGACGACGAGGCCGGACGCCGTCGGATTCTGATCCGGGCGATCGCGGATGCGGCGAAGACTCTGCCGCGGGCATGGTTAGCCGAGCTGAGGGTCGGTGGGCGCGCCAGCCGCCGCACAGCTTCAACGCGTGACACTCGACCTCGACTGCCAGTGATAGAGTCCCTGATTCAGGACGTACGCTTCGCGGTGCGCGGCCTCGCGCGGAGCCGCGGCTTCGCGGCGGTGGGGATCCTCACGCTCGCGCTCGGCGCGGGCGCGAACACGGCGGTGTTCAGCGTCGTCAGCGCTGTTTTGCTGCGGCCGTTGCCGTACGCTCAGCCCGAGCGGCTCGTCACGGTGTGGCCAGAGCTGGGTGCGTTCAACCGGCCGTTGCTCGAGCGCGTCGCGGATGGGATACCGGCGCTCGAGTCGCTGACGGGCGTTGCGATGCTTAACCTGACCGCTTCGGGCGACGGCGAGCCGCAAGAGGTCCCGGCGCTGGTTGTCTCGGCGAACCACTTCGACGTGCTCGGCCTCCGGCCGATGCTGGGCCGCGGTTTCGCGCCCGGCGAGGACGTGCCGGGCGGAGGCGACGTCGTCGTGCTGAGTTACGAGTTCTGGCAAACCCGATATGGCGCCGACCCGTCGATCATCGGCCGGCGGATCCGCCTCTCGAGTCCGACCCACGACACGTACGAGGTCATCGGCGTGATGGGGCCGGAGCACCGGCCCGTGTCGACCGGCATCCTGTCCGGAAGCATGGCGGGCGGGCCGCGCGCCTGGGTGCCGAACGACCTCGCGGTGGGTGAGCTGGCAACCAACGGCGCGTGGTGGATCAGCTTGCGCATTGGCCGGCTCGCACCGGGCACCGCGCGAGAGCAGGCGGAAGCGCAGCTACGCACGCTGGCGCCGGCGGTGCGCCCGGAGGTGCCGAACCTGATCAGCGAGGACGACGCCCGCTTCGCGAGCGTCGTCGCGCTGCACGACGCGGAAATTGGCCCGCTGCGTGGCACGCTCTGGATGCTTTTCGGCGCCGTGGGGTTTGTGCTGCTGATCGCGTGCGTGAACGTGGCGAACCTGCTGCTCGTGCGAGGCGAGGCAAGAACACGCGAGCTGTCTCTACGCCGCGCGCTCGGGGCCGGGGGCAGGCGGTTGGTCCGTCAGCTCCTGACCGAGGCGCTGGTCCTCGCGCTGGCCGGCGGCACGGCCGGGCTTCTGGTCGCAGTCGGCCTGCTGCACGTGATCGTGGCCGGCTCACCGCCGGACGTCCCGCAGATCGCGGCCGTGCAGCTGGACGGCACGGTCCTGACGTTCACGCTCGTCGTTGCTTGCGTCGCGGCGCTCGTGTTCGGCGCGGCGCCCGCCATTCGAGCGGGGCGCGTGGCCGCCGGGTCGATCGCGCGGCAGGGCGCCAAGGGCAGCATCGGCTCGAGCCGCGGCGTGATGAGCCGCACGCTCGTGGTGGTAGAAGTGGCGCTCGCGGTCGTGCTCGTCACAGGCTCCGGCCTCATGCTGCGAACCTTGGACAAATTGAACCATGTCGACCCGGGCTTCCGCGCCGAAGGCGTGCTCGTGTTCCGGCCGAGCCCATCACCCGCGCGGCATCGCGGCGGTGCAGGCTACCATCGTTTCTACGACGACGTCCTCGAGCGTGTGCGTGCGGTGCCTGGCGTCGAGTCCACGGGCGCCATCCAGATCCTTCCTGTGACGACGACCGGTTGGACGAATCCGATTTATCCTGAAGGCCATGTCGTGCCCGAGGGCGCCAGCCCACCGACGGCCAACTTCCGGATGGTCACGCCCGGCTATTTCGAGACGCTACGCATCCCGCTGCTCGCCGGTCGCTCGATCCAACAGACTGATCGCGAAGGCTCGCCCGGCGCCGTCGTCGTCAACCGCGTTTTCGCGGAGCGCTACTGGCCAGGCGCAGACCCGATCGGCAAAGAGATACGCTTCGTCACAGCTGATGGTGAAGCGCGACGCGTCGTCGGCGTCGTCGGCGATGTCCGCCAGCGTTCGCTCGACCAGCCGCCGGCGCTAGAGCTATACGTTCCGTACGCGCAGATCCCGTGGCAGGTCTCGCTATGGCTCATGGTCCGCGCCCGTGACGGCGATCCGGCGCGTCTCGCGCCGGCCATCCGCGATGCCGTCTGGTCCGTCGACGCCGAGACGCCGATCGCCCAGATGGAGCCGCTCGAGGCCGTGGTCGGCCGGTCCGCCGCAATGACGCGGTTCCTGACGTTGCTGCTCGGCTTCTTCGGGCTGCTCGCGCTCGTGCTCGGCGCCGTCGGCGTGTACGGCGTGACCGCGTACACGGTCGCGCGGCGGCTTCCCGAGTTCGGTGTGCGCATGGTGCTCGGTGCAACGACGCGTGATGTCCTCGCCTCGGCCATAGGC
>JBOHRM010000178.1:0-3833 GCA_050732715.1 Longimicrobiales bacterium | reverse complement strand
CCGCTCAGCTTCTTCTTGAAGTCGGCGAACGAGCCGAACGCGCTGGCGATCGCGTCGCCGAGCGCGCCGCCGGGCTCGCCGCCGCCGCCGGGCGCCATGATGACCCAGAACAGCGAGTGGTTCGCGTAGCCGCCGCCGTTGTTACGCACCGTGGTCCGGATATCATCGGGGATCGAATCGATCGAGCCGAGCAGCTCCTCGATCGATTTCGATTGGAGTGGCGGGTGTTTCTCCAGCGCCTCGTTCAGCTTCGACGTGTACGCCGCGTGGTGCTTGTCGTGGTGGATCTCCATCGTGCGCGCATCGATGTGCGGCTCGAGGGCGTCGAACGCATAGGGCAGGTCCGGCAGCTGGAACGGATAGGGCATTGCGATCCTCGCTTTTGGCGCGCGTCCGCGCGCGTGGGTCGAAAAATACGGGTTCCGGGTTGCGAGTTCCGAGTTTCGGGTCGACTCGTCGATCCGCTCTCCGCTCGACGTGACCCCACGTCGACCTCCGTCGGCGCTGGCGTCACCGATTCCGGTTGATTCACAGCGCCGGCGTGTCGGCGAGTCGATCCCTCAGTGAGAACTCGGAACGCTGTGCGCGGGATGTACGCAGGCCAGCGAGGTCACGCAAGGCTTGTTCGAGGTTCTGGCCGTCGGGTCTTCGAGTCATGCGCGGAAACCTGCAACTCGCAACCCGCACCCGTCAATTCGTCTTTTCAGTTGCATGACGCCAACCCGGCACCAGCGATCGCCGAACCCCGGTGGCGGCGGGGCAACTCGGAACTCGGAACTCGGAACTCGGAACCCGTTTCGACTCAGCGACGCTGGCCCGTGATGCGGCCGGACCCGTCTGCGAGCGTCCACATGCCTGCGAACTCGTTGCCCGTGAAGTCGAGCCTGAACTCGAGCGTGCCGTCGGGCGTGTCCGCGAGCACGCGCAACGTCTGACCTTCGACGATGACGCGGTCCACCGGGATCGGGTCGGTCATGCCGCCGGTGTTGATCACGCCTTCGTACCCGTCGCCTGCGCGGTTGATGACGATCGAGCCGTTCACGTCGGTGCCTTCGAACGTGGTCGAGTAGTCGTAGGTGCCGACGGGCTCGAGCCGAGCGGGTCCTGGGCGCATCGGTTCCGGCGATTCGGGCGGACTGCTGGCGCAGCCGGCCGCCGCCAACGCGAGCATCAGCGCGAGCTGAGAAGTCCTCATGACGTCCTCCGGTGCAATGGGGATGCACGCACCGGCATGATGCGGGCCAAGCCCCGGAACGGCAATCTGCGAAAGGCCAACGGCAAGGCCGACGCCGGCGTACGCCCCCACCCCGCCTTTCTGTAACGCCGAACGAATTCGCCGTATGAGGAAGGCTCAGCTGGCGGGTGGGCCGCTTCCGGCTTTGTGGCGGTACGTTATGCGGCCGCGAGAGAGGTCGTAGGGTGAGAGCTCGACGGAGACGCGGTCGCCGACGAGGACGCGGATCTTGTACTTCGACATCTTGCCGGCGGCGTATGCGAGAACGGTGTGGCCGTTCTCGAGGAGCACTCGGAAGTTGCGGTCCGGAAGCACCTCCGTGACCACGCCCTCCATCTCGATTCCTTCCTGCTTCGCCATGAACCAACCGTTTCAGGGATCGTCGGGCCGTGCGCGACGGCGAGCGCGCCCGGCTACACGCAGCCGGACACGCGAGCGTTCCAATCTCGAATCTAACGTTCGACGGCCGAGACTACCAACATGGGGTTGCGGGTTGGCGGGTTGCGGGTTGCGGGTTGGGTTCCGTCTGACCGTGCCGTGCACCCCTCCGCCCTTCGGGTTCGACACGATACGGACTGGCGTGGCGGGGCGGCCGGGCGGAACCCGCAACCCGCAACCCGCCAACCCGCAACCTGCGGTGGCAGGGGGAGCGGCGGTTAGGCATGCAGAGCGGACGGGAACCCGCAACGCGCAACCCGCCAACCCGCCAACCGGGGCGGCAGGGTTCGGGGCGGTTGGGCTCGTTCAGCCGGGGTAGCCGGCGCGGCCGTGCCGTGACTCCCGGCCGAAGCCCACGTGCCGTCCGCCCTGATCGCCGCGCGGCGCGTCGGCGGGTGGGCTCAGGCGCACGACGTTCTGCGCCTTCAGGCCTTTCGGCTCCTCGATGATGTCGAACTCGACGGGCTCACCCTCGAACAGCATCTTGAACCCGCTGCCCTCGATCGCTTCGTGATGGACGAAAACGTCGGGGCCGTCATCCCGGCGGATGAAGCCATAGCCTTTTTCTTTCGAGAACCATTTGACAGTTCCGTTCGCGCGCGCCATCCCCTATTCGCCTCGTGTCAGAGTGGAGCTTTAACTACTGCGCGAACGACTACCATGCACTTCTCATTCCATATATCCTCGCGGCCGAGCGCTGCCGGCATTATCGTGCGCCGCCATTCAACCAAGACCCGAGTGCCCAACGGTCAGGAAACATGCCGTTTCATAGCCATCCCGTAATGCCTAAGGGCTACGGCTGTACGAGCCGTAGCTGCGGGCTCAAGCCGGGCGGCGAGCCGGATCTCTCGCTGTTCGTCTCGGCCGTGGACGCCGCCGCGGCCGCATTGTTCACGCGCAACCATTTCGCCGGCGCGCCGGTCGTGCTCGGCCGCGAGACGATCCGTGGCGGCGTGCTCCGCGCGATCTTCGCGAACAGCAAGATCAGCAACGTGGGGATGGGCGAGGCGGGTCTGGTGGCGGCGCGGCGGATGGCGGCGGCGGCCGCGGCGGAGGTCGGCACGACGCCGGATCGCGTGCTGGTCGGCTCGACCGGCGTGATCGGCGTGCCGCTGCCGATCGAGGCGATCGAGCGCGGCGTCGCCGGTATGGCCGCCGAGCTCGGCTCGAATCCGGTGGAAGGTGCGCGCGGCATCATGACCACGGACACGCGGCCGAAGGCGTTGTCGCTCGACGCGGGCGAGGCGACCGTGACGGTCGTGGCGAAGGGGGCGGGCATGGTCGCGCCGAACATGGCGACGATGCTCGCCTACATCTTCACGGACGCGTCGATCGGCGCCGACCGGCTCCACGTGCTGCTCACCGGGGTCGCGCGCGACTCGTTCAACATGCTGTCGATCGACACGGACACGAGCACGTCGGACACGTGCGTGATCATGGCGAACGGTGTGGCCGGCGCGGTCGAAGAGCGTGCGTTCGAGGCGGCGCTGCGCGAGGCGTGCACGCGTATGGCCGAGCGGCTCGCGCGCGACGCCGAGGGCGCAACCAAGCTGTTGCGCGTGATGGTTCGCGGCGCGGCGTCGGACGCGGAGGCGCGCCGCATCGCGCGCGCCGTGGTCGACTCGCCGCTCATCAAGACGATGGCGTACGGCGCGGACCCGAATGTCGGGCGCCTGCTCATGGCCGTCGGAAAGTGCGTCGACTGCGCGGTCACGCCCGCGGCGACCCGCGCGTGGATCAGCGGCACGCTCGTGGTCGCGAACGGTGAGTGCGCCGAGTTCGACGAGCCGGCGCTCCGCCGATCGCTGGCCGGCGATCCGCTCGACATCGAGATCGACGTCGCCGCGGGCGGCGCGGCCGCGACGGCGTATGGCTGCGACCTCACGGGAGGCTACATCGCCGAAAATACCGCCTACTATTCTAGCTGATTCGAGGTGAGCGCGGACGGTAACAATTCTCTCGCGAAGCGGCGAAGCTCGCCAAGGGGACGCCAAGGTCGAAGGGCGATCTTTGCGGATCCTTTGCGAGCTTGGCGCCTTTGCGAGAGAATCGTGTCCATCAGCGAAGACGATCCATGATCTTCTCGAGCGCGGCCTTGCCGGGCACGAGGTCGGCGTAGGGCAGCTCGACGAGCGGCGTGTCGACCACCGTGTCGATCTCG
>JBOHRM010000177.1:0-6547 GCA_050732715.1 Longimicrobiales bacterium | reverse complement strand
TCCTTGTTCACTATCGCGTTGCTCTCGTGGCTTGCGTTCCGCTGGCGTGACCGTCTGGGTGAAGGCAAGGATGACAACCTCCTGCTGCTGATCATCTTCATCCTGGCGCTATCGGTCGGCAATCATCATATGGCGTTCCTGGTCGCGCCGGCGCTGGTGCTCTTCATTCTGCTGGTGCACCCGCGCACGCTGCTCAACCGGCGGCTCTACGCGGCGGGCGTGGTGGCCGGCGTGCTCGGCCTCTCGATCCACCTGTTCCTGCCGATTCGGTCAGAGCTCGCACCGGTCATCAACGAGGCCACGCCGACCTGCGACTCACTCGACAGCGCCATGGTCAGCATCGTGACGATGGGCGCCGTGCCGGTGGACGAAGGAGATCGGCTGTACAGGTCCCGTGCCGCGGAACGGCTCTTCGGCTGGGCGCGCGACATTGGCTGTGAGAACTTGTCGGCCGCGCTGCAACGCGAACAGTACAACAAGCCGTCATTACGCCAGAACCCGATCACTGCGCTGATCGATCCGGAGGATGATCCCACGCCGCGCGACGCGTCGCTGTTCTTCGCGCAGCTGGCGAACTACGCGCAGTACTTCGACTGGCAGTGGGCGCGCTCGGTGGAAGGCCCGCGCTCCTGGTTCACCGACCTGCGCCTGCCGTTCACGGCGCTCTTCATCATGCTCGGTCTCGCGGGCGCGGCCACGCAGTACCGTCGTGACCGTGACGGATTCACCTATTTCGCGTCCCTGTTCCTCACCGTCTCGATCGGGCTCGTGGTCTACCTCAACTTCAAGTACGGGTTCACGCTTCCCGAGGAGCTGATGAGCCGGGACATGCGCGCGCTGGCCGCGCGGCCCCAGCTACGCGGCATCGTCGAGCTGACCGAGGTACGTGAGCGCGACTACTTCTTCATTGTCAGCTTCTCGATGTGGGGGCTATGGGCGGGCATCGGAATCGCCACCGTCTGGCAGGACCTCACCGAGCGCGTGCGCCGCCGCGTCGAGCGGCTACGATCGGCGAAACTGAACGCCGCGCTCGTGACCGCGCCGGTCATGCTCTTCGCGCTGCTGCCGCTCATCCTGAACTGGAGCTGGGCGTCACGGAGGAACGACTACACCGCTCGCGACTGGGCGTACAACGTGCTCATGAGCGTCGAGCCGTACGCCATCCTGTTCACGAACGGAGACAACGATACGTTCCCCCTCTGGTATTTGCAGGAGGTCGAGGGCATCCGTCGCGACGTCACGGTCATGGTGATGAGCTACCTGAACACGCCGTGGTACGCCGAGCAGCTCCGCGAGCTCACGAAGCCGTGTCCGCCGGGTGTCGATCCGGCGCAGGATACAACGCGCATCGTCTGCCAGCGCCCGTACATCGGCGACGGTCTCGAAATCTACAATCGAGCGATGGTCCCGACGGATGCACCCGGCGTCCCGATCGACGAAGTCCCGCCGGGCCGTCGGCCGCCGACCCGGTCGATTTTGCCGCTCACCGACGAGGAGATCGTCGAGGTCTCTCGAACGCCTCCCTATCTCCTCGATCAGGCGCTCGCCTATCGTGCAGGTGAAGTTGAGACCGTGTTGCCCCCGGGCGCGGTCGTGACACCCGCGGATGCGTTCATGGCGTCGATGATCCACACGGCGATCGGCGATCGTCCCATCTATTTCGCTATGACTACGAGGGCGTACGAGGAGCTGAATCTGCGCCCCTATCTGGTTCGGCAGGGTGTCGCACTCAAGCTGAACAATGGACCGGTCGAGCCCGACAGTGCGCGCGGCATCTTCGCGGTGCCCGCCGGTGATCTCGCGCTCGGCGCGCCTTATATCGACCTGCCGCGCACCGAAACGCTCGTCTCGGACGTATTCGTCCATCGTGGTGGCTTCCCGGACGATTGGGGCCACTGGGTAGACTCCGCGAGCGAACAGGTGCCATTCTATTATGCGGTGACGCATTATGGTCTCGGGCAGGTCTACCAGCACCTCGGTTACGAAACCCGGGCCGAGTCGCACTACCGGGCGGGAGAGAGATTCCTCCGCCTGTCGAACGCGAGACAACCCGACTCATGATATGCTGTGTCATGCCACGACAGTCGCGGCCGGAGCTCGGCCGGCCGATGGACGCGGACAAGCCGCGGATCCCCGGGCATTCGGGCGCAGCCGTGAGAGCGCCGCTGCATTGTACGGCGGAAGGGGTGCGTGAACTTGCCTGACCCTCCCCGTCGGACAGAATGGCTGCTCTCACTTCTGCTGCCGACCGGTGTGCGCGGCGAGGCTGTGATGGGTGACTTGCGGGAGGAATATGCGCGGCGGGTGGCGGGGGAAGACCTGCGCGGCGTCGACATCGCCCGTTCATGGTACCGGCGCGAGGCGCTTGCGATCGGCGTCCGTTACGCCGCCATACGGCTCGGGCGCCGAATGCGGCGGCCGGCGCCGTCGGCAGCCTGGCTCGAACGGTTGTCGTGCGACTTCGCGGCGGCCGGCCGCTCGCTCCGGCGCGACCCTGCCTTCATGGTGGCGACGGCGGGACTGCTGGCCATCGGCATCGGCGCTGTCACGGCGGCGTTCACGCTCGTGGACCGCGTGCTCCTGGAGCCGCTGCCGTTCGCGGATGAGAATCGGATCGTTTCCATATACGAAGCGGATGTGCGCGGCACGACCCGACTGCTCTCTTATCCGACGTTCCGCGATTGGCGACCCGAGGCGAAAACGTTCGAAGGCCTGGCGTTCGTCCGTGGCGAGCGGCTCGGCGTGGGCGGTCCCGAGGGGCGGTGGCTGCTCGCGGCGTCTTACGGCACGCCGGAGCTGTTCGCCGTCATGCGCGCGCAGCCCGTGCTGGGGCGCGTTTTCGAAGAGGCCGACGTGCGCGCACCCGTGGCCGTTCTGGCGTGGCACACGTGGCGCGAGCAGTTCGGCGGTGCGGACGTCATCGGCCGCATGCTTTCCACTGATCACGGACCCGTGACGGTTATCGGCGTGATGCCGGAAAACGTGCGCTACCCGGCGTGGTCCGACCTGTGGCTTCCGCTGAGCGCGCTGCCTCCCCGATCGCTCGAGGCTCTCGAGCGTCGCGATCTGAGGGCGGATTCCGGCGTGGTCGGCCGCATTCGGGACGGTGTGACGCTCGACCGCGCCGCGCTCGAGTTGAGCGCGCTGGCGAAGCGGGCCGCGGACGCTCGACCCCACGACAGTCGCGGGTGGACGCGTGTCGTGCAGCGATCGCTGCGAGACGAGCTAATCGGCGCGGAACCGACTCAGCTGCTCGTTCTCGCGATCGCCGCAGGCGCACTGCTGCTGATCGCCGCGGCGAATGTGGCGGGACTGTTGGTCGCGCGTACGGCGGCGCGCCGGCACGAGATCGCCCTTCGCGCGGCGCTCGGTGCCCCGCGCCGCTATCTGGCGGGACCGTTCGCAGCCGAGTCACTGATCATCGCATTGATCGGCGGCACGCTCGGCGCCGCGCTCGCAATGGGGACCGTTCGCCTGCTCGCCAACGCGGTACCGGACGTGCTGCCACGCCTCGAGGGCGCTGCCGTCGACGGGCGTGCGCTCGTGGTCGCGGCCGCCGCGAGTATCCTGTCCGCGCTCGCGTTCGCGTTGCTGATGGCTCGCCGCGCCGCCCGCGTTCAGCCTGCGTGGGTGCTGCGAAACGAGGCGTGAGCGCCGCGTCCGCGCGCGTTCCGGAGTTCCCATTCCGCGCGCAAGCGATGGATGGTGGCACGGCTATGTGGTGCATACAATGGTCATCAGCTGCGCCGACGACGTCGGGAGGTCCTTGTTAGAAGAGCGCAAGGTTCGTGACTGGCTCGATTCCCTGCCCTCCGACCGGGATTGCAGTCCGGGCTCACTGCCTCGGCCGGAGGCCAAGGCGATGCTCCGCACCCTGACTTTCGACGACCGCGGCCGGATGTGGGTCGAGCGCGCGACGCCGTCGGGCTACACCTACGACGTGTTCGACGGGCAGGGCCGACTCATCGCCGAGATGATCGCACCGCCGCGTAACCCGCGGCACGCACCGTTCGTCCTCGGTGATCGCGTCTACCTCGTGCAGTCCGACAGCATCGGCGTCGAGTCCGTCCACAGGTTCAGCGTAGACGGCTGATCGAGCGGCGCACAGGCGGCCGTGCGCGGAGGCGGCGGCCCGCCTATTTTCAGCGTGGACACCCACCGAGAGGACGGAAACCATGCGGTACGCACTCGTACTTCCTCTGATGCTGGCGGGTCTGGCAGCGGCCGCGCCGGCTGCGGGCCAGAGCTCACCGACGGACTATCGCGATCAGATCCTCGGGCACTTCGAAGGCTCCGCCCGCAAGATGAGTGAGCTCTCGAAGGCGATGCCAGCCGAAACGTACGCATGGAGCCCGGAAGGCGCGTTCACGGTCGCCCGCGTCTACGGACACATCGCCCGTTACAACTATCTCTACCTCGAGGAGAACCTCGGCATCGCCGCGCCCGACGGCGTCGACTGGGAAAACTTCGAGACGATCACAGACAAGGAGACCGTCGTTCGTGTCCTCGACGAATCGATCGCGCACGTTCGGCGCGCGATGGATACCATGACTGAAGCGGACCTCACGCGACAGGCGACGCTCTACGGCCGCGAGGTCGCGGGCTGGGCGGTCTTGACGCAGCTCGTCGCCCACATGAACGAGCATGTGGGCCAGGCGATCGCCTACGCGCGCATGAACCGGATCGTGCCGCCCTGGTCGATGTGAAGGTCCGCAGCCAGCGGGTGGCCTTAGGGCCCGTGCATTTTGCATGGGCCCTTACTCCCCGTGATAGAGCCGGTCGAAGTCGATAAGCTCGAGATCCGGGCGGCGTGCGGCCTCGGCTTGGAGACCCGGCGTGAAAACAGACGCAAAGAGTAGGATGCGCGCGCGGTGTGCCCGCGTTCCCATGGTCGCTCGCGCCTGCTCGAGCCGGTGCAGGTGACCATGCCCGACCGTTTCTCCCGCTTTCGCCTCACCAATGGCCAGAACCGTTCGCTCCGATGGCGCTCCCGCAGCACGGTCCGCGGCCACTACGACATCGAGTTGCCATTCGTTGCCGTTGCTCGCCACGACCGACGGCCCCACGTGATCCGGCAGGCCACCGAGCGTCTCCGCGCTGGCATAACGGCGAACCCACGCGCGCGCCTGCTCCTCGAAGACGGGGCCGCGGACTCGCGAATCGAACGTTGCGGTCAGTGTGCGGCTCCAGACTGACCTCGGATCACGATCACGCAGGAGCCGGCCGTGCGGCTCGAGGATCGCGTAGTGGAACTGGAGGAACGGATCGGCGAGGGAATACACCGGCCGCTGCGACCGGATCGGATCATCGTGACGGACCACGAATCCCGCGGCGGTCAATCGTTTCAGCGCCGGATCGAGATTCGATACCGAACGGCGAAGGCGGTTGGCGATGGTTCCAGCGGTCACGGCGCCATTCGCAATCGCACCGAGAACGCTGTGGTGAACGGCCGCGCTCGCGGTCGACAACGTCGGATCTTCGGCCATCAACGTCGTCGCCTCGTGGTGCAACGTCGCCGCTGGCGACAACACGCGCGCCGAGACCCAGCGGTCGAAATCATCCAGGCTGGCGGGAAGATCGTGGTCGACCATGTCCGTGGCGTAACCGATCACGCCGCCGATCACGGCGTACACGCGCGCCGCGAGGTCGAGGTCGACATCGAAGCCAAATTGCGAGCACGCCATCCGAAAATCGAAGGGCTGCATAACGAGCTCCATGCCGGCCCGGCCGCGCAACGGCGCCTCTCCGGCGGTGAGTGAGCGCATCATCGCGATAGCAGACCCGCAAAGGATCAGTCGCGCCTGCCCCGGATTGGCGCGGCGGCCGGCAGGCCCGAGGATGCTGGTGACGTTCGAGTCGACCGAAGGATCGGATTCAATCAGGCAGCCGAACTCATCGAGCACGATCGGCGTAGGTTGACTCGCGCCGAGCTGCAAAACCCGCGTCAAAGCATCCTCCCAGGTCTCGAACGCCAACCGGCCCACGCCGAGGCGTGCACCGAGCGCCTCGCCCAGCCGGGCGAGGTGCACGGCGGACTCGGCTCGGGTCGCCTCCCAGTAGAATCCCGCTCGCGCGGTCGTCACCGCCTCGAGCAGCGTCGACTTGCCGATCCGTCGCCGCCCGTAGAGCAGCCCGAGCGTGTTACGGTCCGCACCTGAATCGATGAACGCTTCAACGGCAACACGACCTGCCAGAGGGTCCATAACAGCTCCATGCAATGATACTCAGCTTTAACAAACTATTGTCGAATCGAGTTTACAGGCAACCGCGCTCTGGCGTTTGAATCAGCTTCGGTGAAGGGGCTTAATTTGCGATGCCCGCGAGTGCGAGCAGGGTCAATAGCACGCGCTGGATGCCCTCCGCGCCGCGTTCGTTGCTGAACCACTCGTCGGTGGTGTGAGAGCGGCCGGACTCGCCGCCGGCGCCGAGCGCTATGGCGGGGATGCCGAGTGCGATGGGCACGTTCGCATCGGTTGACGCGGCGATGAGCTCGGGGCGGACGCCGACGTTACGCGTGGCCGCACGCGCGGCCCGCACGATCCGCGAC
>JBOHRM010000176.1:0-3281 GCA_050732715.1 Longimicrobiales bacterium | reverse complement strand
AAATCAGGTTTACCGGCGGCCGTCGCCCCGCGCGGCGCGGGTCCACGGGTCTCAACCCTCTCGTGTTGAGGATCGCCTCATGGGTCGAAGCCTGAATCTCCTGCAAGGCACACTGGACCTGCTCGTGCTGCGGGCGCTCGCGGGCGGGGCGCGTCACGGCTACGAGGTCGCACGCTGGGTGCGCGAGGTGACGGAGGGCGTGCTCGACGTGGAAGACGGCGCACTGTACACGTCGCTGCATCGGATGGAGAAGCGCGGGTGGCTGCGTTCCGAGTGGGGCATATCGGAGAAGGGCCGGCGCGCGAAGTACTATGCGCTGCGCCATGCGGGCCGGCGTCGCCTGGCGGCCGAGACGAAGTCGTGGACGCGGTACGCCGAGGCGGTCTTCAAGGTGATCGATGCGCCGGCGGAGCAGTACGTCCAGCGGACCGGGCGCTGATGATGCGGACTGGCGAACCAGCATCGACCGGCGCGACGACAGGTGAGCGGCCCAGACCTCGAGCGTTGGGACCACGTACGTCGTAGGTGATGGTGAGATGAGCGATCGATCTCGTTTCGGTGCGCGGCTGCGCGTGCTTCGGATCCGGCGCGCAGATCGCGATCTCGAGGAGGAGCTCGCCTTTCACTTTACCGAGACGGTGGAGGCGCTCATGGCCGGAGGGATGGCACGGCAGGAAGCGGAGGCCGAGGCTCGTCGTCGCTTCGGCGATCCACGTCACCGTGAGCGGCTCGCGGCGATCGATCGTGCCGCAGCGCGACGGCGGCGCTGGCGCATGCGTATCGGTGGGATCGGTGACGCGGCGCGTTTCGCGGTACGCGGGATCACGCGCTCGCCCGGCCTCTCGCTCGGGATCGTGTTGATCTTCGCGCTCGGGCTCGGCGCGAACGCGACGATGTACGGGACGATGGACCGGCTGCTGCTCCGGCCGCCCGATCATATCCGCGATCCCGGTGATGTGCGGCGGCTGTGGGTGGACCGCATGAGCTTGCTGACGAAGGAACGCAGCTTCACACCGGAATTCACATATCCCGACTACGTCGAGCTGCGGCGGACGGCGAGCTTTTCGGCGGTGGTCGCGTACGCCGACCGAACGCTCGTAGTGGGTCACGGCGAGGCGGCGAAAAAGGTCGCGGCGCAGCTCGTGACGGGCGATTACTGGGACGCGCTCGGCGTGCGGCCCGCGCTCGGCCGATTCTTCGATGCGTCCGAGGATGTGCGGGATGGTGCCGCGGTCGCGGTGATCTCGTACGGCGCGTGGCAACGCGAGTACGGCGGCGACCGATCGGTGTTGGGCCGCGACATCGACTTCGGCCGGGGGCCGTACACGATCATCGGCGTGACGCCGAGTGGATTCACCGGGGCCGAGCTTTCCAGTGTCGATCTTTGGGTGCCACTGCATGTCGCGGCGTATCAGCTGCTGGGCGACTACTGGGCGGAGTCACGGGGGTGGTGGTGGCTGAGCGTCGTGGCACGGCTCGGGGACGGCGTGATCGCCGAGCGTGCCGCCGCGGAAGCGACAGCGATCTACCGCGGCAGCCGGCACGAGGAGATCGAGGCCGGCTACGAGGCCCCGGACCCGAGGCTGATTCCCGCGTCACTGATCGCCGCGCGCGGTCCCGAGCCCGGCGCCGAAGCATCGGTCGCGCGTTGGCTGGCGGGCGTGTCGCTGATCGTGCTGCTGATCGCGTGCGCGAACGTGGCGAACCTGTTGGTTGCACGGTCGATCCGAGGGCAACGCGAGACCGCGATCCGGCTCGCGCTCGGGATCACGCGCCAGCGGCTGATCGTGCAGTTACTGGCGGAGGGCGTGTTGCTCGCGGTGCTGGGTGCGGCCACTTCACTGCTCGTAACGTACTGGGGCGGCGGCTTCATGCAGCGGAGCCTGCTGCCCGACGTAGCATGGGGCTCTCCGCTGAGCGGCGGAGTCGTCTCGTTCGTGCTTGTCACTGCCGTCGCCGCTGGGCTTTTCTCTACGCTACTGCCCGCGATCCAGGCGAGCCGTTACGAGGTGGCCGGAGCGCTGCACGCAACGTCGGGCGGCATCACGACGTCCTCGTCGCGGCTGCGCGGTTGGCTCTCCGGACTTCAGGCGGCGTTGTCCGTCGTGCTCCTCGTCGGCGCCGGCCTGTTCGTCCGGAGCCTGCACCGCGTCGAGAACGTCGACCTCGGTTTCGACGCGCGTCATCTGGTCTACATGAGACCCACCCTCGCGAGCGGATCAATGCCGGATGCCGAGCGCCCGATCTTTTTCGAGCAAGTACGTGAGCGCGTCTCGAGGCTGCCGGATGTGCGAGGCGTGGCCTCTGCCGAGATCGTGCCCTTCAGGGGCGGCATCATCCCCTCAACACGGCCTGAAGGCATGGATTCGATGCCGCGTTCGCCGGGCGGGCGGCCCTATATCGACAAGGTGTCTCCCGAGTACTTCAGCGTGATGGGGATCGACATCCGGCGCGGGCGCGCATTCGAGGACTCGGACCGAAAGGGGGCGCCGCCGGTCACCGTGATCTCGGAATCCATGGCTCGTCACATCTGGCCGAACGACGAGGCGATCGGGCGCTGCCTGTTCATCGGCCGGGATTCCACGGAATGCGTCCGCATCATCGGCGTCGTCGAGGATGCGCGCCGCAGTCGCGTGACGGAGCCGGCGCGGATGATCTTCTACGTCCCGATCGCGCAGGAGCTTGCGCCCGAGGTGCGCGGCACATGGACGCTGCTCGCGCGAACCCGCGATGATGCGAGACAGCTGGTCGACGCCGTCCGTCGCATCACACTCGAAACGGACCCACGTGTACGGTTCGCCGAAACGCAGGCGTTGCAGGACCTGATTGATCCGCAGCTCCGCTCATGGACGCTCGGGGCGACGCTGTTCACCGTGTTCGGCGTGCTCGCGCTCGTCGTCGCCGCCGTCGGGCTCTACTCCGTACTCTCGTTCGACGTCGCGCAGCGAACGCGCGAGATCGGGCTGCGCTCTGCGCTCGGCGCAACGCCCGCTTCCGTGGTGCGCCTGTTCATCCGGCGCGCTCTGTGGCTCACGGCGGCCGGCACCGTGGCAGGCGTGATCGCGGCGATCCTCCTCGCGCCACGCATCGAGCACCTGTTGTTCGAGACCGCGCCCCGCGATCCGACGACGTTCGCCGCCGTCGCGCTGATGTTGACGGCCGTGGCGATCGCCGCGGCGGCGCTTCCCGCGTGGCGTGCCGCGCGCGTCGACCCGAACGTCGCGCTGCGCGCCGACTAGTGGTCCGATTCCGAAGTAACGTGTCAACACCGAGAGCGGCGA
>JBOHRM010000175.1:0-3719 GCA_050732715.1 Longimicrobiales bacterium | reverse complement strand
ATCGACACCACGCAGCGTTGCGAAGCTCGACAGAACGAGGCCGGCCGCGGTGGCCAGCGTCATCGCCATCGCCAGCTCAACGGCGAGGAGCGCGCGGTTCAGACGATGCGTACCCCGGCCGTGGCTCCGGCCGCGACTCGCGCCGTGAAGGTCGGCGCGGGGATCGCTCGTCGCGGCGCGCAGCGCGGGCAGCAAGCCGAACACGACGAGCGTCCCCACAGTGACCGCCGCCGCGAAGCCAATGACGCGCGCGTCGATGGGAAGCTCCGTCACGCGCGGCAGGCCCGACGTCTCCGCCACGCGTACCACGGCGAGCATGAGACGAGCGAGAACCACGCCAAGGGCGGCGCCCGCCGCAGCGATGACGGCGCTCTCGGCGAGCTGCTGTCTTACAAGCCGGCCGCGGCTGGCGCCGAGCGCGATCTGCACCGCGGTCTCGCGCCGCCGGCCGGCCGCACGCGCGAGCAGCAGATTCGCGAGATTGCCGCACGCGATGAGCAACACCGGCCCGACGGCGCCGAGCAAGAGCCACAAAGTGATCGTGGCGCCGCCCACAAGTGAGTCGCGCAACGCGATTGCGGAAGCCGCGGCGATAGACTCCGACTCGATCAAGCCCGGATACTCGTCACGCAGGCCGGCGGCGAGGGCGCGCATCTCCGCGTCCGCCTCTTCGATCGTTGCACCCGGTTCGAGCCGGGCGACGACTTCATTCACATACCATGAACTGTCCGCCGTGACCCCGCGCCCAGCCGCAAGGTGCAGGGGAATCCAGAGATCGGCCCGTTCGCCACTCGGGGGCTGATGGCCCGGAGGCAGCACGCCGATGACCTCGCGATCCTCGTGCGCATAGCCAATGAAGCGGAAACGTTGGCCGATGACGTCGGGATCCCCGCTGAAACGGGATTGCCAAAGCTCGTGACTGAGAAGGACGACGTCCGATCCCGCCGGCTCCGTCTCTTCGAACGTGAAACGACGACCGAGCACCGGCCGTACGCCGAACACGTCGAAGTATTCGACATCCACGACGGTAGTCCCCAACACCGTCGCATCGCCGACGCCCTCTAGCGTCAAGCCCCAATGCGCTATGGCGGTATACGAAGCAGCCGACGACAGCGATTCGCCAACACTGCGGGACAACGCGATGTTGTAGCTCTCGCCCGGCCAAAGGCGTACGAGCCGGTCCGAATCCGGGTAGGGAAGTGGCCGCAACACCACCGCATTCAGCACGGTGAACATCGCGACCGATGCGCCGATCCCGAGCGCCAGCGTGAGGATCGCGACGATCGCATGACCGGGAGTCCGCCGCAGCCGCCTCGCGCCGATGCGCACGTCGCGCCATGACTCCGCGAGCACTGCGCCGGCCCCGCGTCGCCACGCCAGCCGTGCCTCGATCTCACGCATCTCACCACGAACGGCGTCGAAATCGCCGAACGCTTCGAGCGCTCGGCCCCGCGCCGCTGAAGGCGAAAGACCCGCCGCGATCAGCTCCTGCGTACGCCCCTCGATATGCAGCCGCAGCTCTTCATCGATCTCGCGCAGGCCTTCACCGTCCCGCCCACGCGCGCCGCGTCGGAGCCACCTCATAGCGCTTCCCCAGGTTCGAGAACCACCCGCGCCACCGCGCGCACATGCTCGCGCCAGCTCGCTCGCTCTCGCGCAAGCCGCCGCCGCCCCTTCGCCGTCAGCTTGTAGTAGCGCGCCCGCCGACGCTGGTCCGACACCGCCCAGCGCGACGCGACCAGTCGCTCCGCCTCCAGCCGCCGCAGCGCCGGATACAGCGCACCCTCCTCGACCCGCAGCACCTCGCCCGCCGTCGCTTCGATGTGCCGCCGAATCTCGAGCCCGTGCTGCTCGCCATGCTCCAGTGTGCGCAACAGCAGCAGCCGGAGACTGCCATACAACGTCCTCGCTTCGATGTCAGTCATCATCGCCTCGGTGTCACGTCGTCGCGGTGTCGAGCTCCGCCCGTCCGGATGGCAACTCTGGTAGGGCCGGTGCGCCAGCATAAGAGGATTATACTAATCAGTCAATAGCAGCGGGCTGGCGGTCGGGCACCCTATCGACACGTGAGGGTCCTCGTTGGGTTCGGATTTGGCCTTCTCCGATCGGAGCGTCGTCATCGCCTCGATTCGAGCGAAACTGTCCTACTACTCGGCCCTGAGAACGGAGAGCGGATCCGTCCTCGCAGCCCGCCACGCGGGGATCCAGCTGGCGGCGGTCGCGACCACGAGCAGTACGGCCGCCGCGGCAATGTACGTCGGCACGTGCAACGGTGGTATGCCGAACAACAGCCCGCGCAGCATGTCCGCAAGTGCGATCGAGGTTGCGACGCCGAGCGCGAGGCCGATCAGCGACGGCGTGAGCCCGGCGCGCAACGCCTGCCACAGGACCTCTCGACGTTCCGCCCCGAGCGCGAGACGGATACCGAAGTCGGGCATGCGTGCGCCGATCATGTTGGACATGACACCGTAGATGCCGGCCGCGCCGAGCAGCAGAGCGAGCGCTCCGAACGATGCGATCACGAGGGCGATGAACCGCCGGCCGGCGATCGACTCGCCGAGCGCTTCGTCGAATGGTCGCACGTCGACGATCGGTACCGTGCGATCGATTGCGGCGACAGCGGTGCGGGCAGCCTGGCCGAGAGCCAGTGCATGCGGGCTCCGTAACAGGAACACCATGCTTCGGCCGCGGCCCGCCCACTGCGCGACGGGAACGTACATCTCGGGACCGGGCTCACGTTCGAGGGCGAACTGGCGGACATCGCCGACGACGCCGACCACCCGGTGCGGCATGTTGCCAAAGATGCGAATCTCGCGCCCGATGGCATCCTCCGCTGGCCACAACTCACGCGCCATGCGCTCGTTGATCAGCATGACGCGCTGCGTGCGTTCGCGATCTGCCGCTGTGAAGGTCCGCCCGGCTATCAGTGGCTGGCCGGCGGCTCGTAGATAACCAGGTGTCGTTATGCGGAAGCTCGCGGCTGGCAGAGGCGCGTTGCCTGGCGGTGCGCGGCCTTCGGCGAGGTAGGGGAAGTTCCAGCTACCGATCGTGAACGGAAGAAGATGAATGCCACCAACGGCGTCGGCGCCAGGAAGCGCTGCGAGACGCTGTTCGACCTGGTCCAAGTACGCGACGAGGCGGTCGCCGACGTACCCGTCGGCCGGCGGCATGACGCGGAGTGTCAGCACATTCTCGGTGTCGAGTCCGGGATCGATCGCGCGCAGCGCTGCGAAGCTCGACAATACGAGGCCGGCGGCGGTGGCCAGCGTCATTGCCATCGCCAGCTCGGCGGCAATGAGCGCCCGGTTCAGCCGGTGCGTGCCGCGACCGCGGCTGCCGCCACGACTCGTGCCTTGGAGGTCGGCGGACGGATCGGCAGCCGCTGCCCGCAGCGCGGGCGCCAGGCCGAACAGCAGCAACGTACCCACAGTGACCGCGGCGCCGAAGCCGGCGACGCGCCCGTCGACGCCGAGATCGGTGACCCGCGGCAGCCCCGACGTCTGCGCGACATGCACGACAGCGAGTATCAAGCGGGCGAGGACGATGCCGAACGACCCGCCCGCCGCGGCGATCAGCGCGCTCTCCGCGAGCTGCTGTCTGATGAGCCGCCCGCGACTGGCACCGAGCGCGACCTGCACCGCCATCTCGCGCCGCTGACCAGTTGCGCGCGCGAGCAGCAAGTTCGCGAGATTGCCGCAGGCGATGAGCAGCACGAGCCC
>JBOHRM010000174.1:0-2384 GCA_050732715.1 Longimicrobiales bacterium | reverse complement strand
GGATTGAGGGACCGTGAGCAAGAACGCAATCGACGGATCCGTACGCGAGCAGAGGGTCGCCCGCGTGCTGACGGATAACTACACGCAGTTTCTCGCGTTCCTCGAACGGCGTGTCGAGTCGCGCGAGGTCGCCGAGGACATCCTTCAGGACGCGTTCGTTCGCGGATTCGGCCGCGCGGCGTCCGTCCGTAACGACGAGTCGGTCAGCGCGTGGTTCTACCGGATCCTGCGCAACGGCATTGCCGACCACTACCGGCGCCACGCGGCCGAGGCGCGCGTGCGCGGCCGAGTGGCGGCCGTCGCCGAGCCGTTCGAGGCCGGGCCCGATGACGATGCGCTGCTCGATCAGGTTTGCGGCTGCGTGCGCGAGCTGGTCGACACGCTCAAGCCCGAGTACGCGCGCGCTGTCCGTCGCGTCGACATCGACGGCACGGCGATCCGCGTTTGGGCCGATGAGGAAAACATCACGACGAACAACGCCGCCGTCCGCCTGCACCGGGCGCGCGACGCGCTGCGACGTCAGGTCATCCGCACGTGCGGCACGTGCTCGGAACACGGCTGCGTCGACTGCACCTGCGGCGCGCCCGTTGTCCCGACAAGCTGAATCAGCGGCCAACGCCGGTGAGGCGCGTCACGCTGGCTGCGCGGCCCTCTCGCCCGACGAGGCGCGCGCGTCTGGCGCATGACTGCGTCGTGCGTCGTGAACATGCTAGTGATCCGTGGCCGAGATTCCTTGGCATTCGAGCGACGGGGCATCCCGCATGGCTGCGTTGCGCCTCCTCGAAATAGCGCTGCTATTCCTTCGTCGCCGCGCCTTGCCCTGCGGGTGCCCCGTCGCTCTCGATGCGCAACTCACTTCGGCCACGGACCACTAGGTCGGCGGTTTGAGAGTGGCCTGCCCTCCCAGATCCTGCCACCGGCCATCCCGCCTGATGAAGATGCGCGTAACCAACCGCGGACCGGCGTCATACGTCGTGGACGTGCCTTCGATCGAGAACGTTCCCGTAACGATCGCGATGTCGCCGTAGAGGCGGACCTCGAGGCCATCGTACTTCCGAACGTTCCACGTGCTGCCGCCGGCCATCGTCTCCGCGATGCTCTGCTCCTTCGTCTGCACGATGCCGGTCGACGCATGCCATAGGTACTCGTCCGCCGTCAACCGTGCCAGGGTAGCTTCGTCTTGCCTGTCGGCAGCTTCGTCCGACGCATGGAGCGTCCGTAGCACCTCTCTCTCCGTTCTCACGTCCGCTTGCGTGTAAGCTGCAACGCCGGCAGCCGTAATCAGCGATACGACCAATGCGGCCATCGAAGTCCTGGTCATGCGCTCCCCGTTCGCGGCCCCGCCGTTCAAATCCGGCGCGGGCGGTCGGCGTTTCGGTGGCGGGTGGCTGGTCCGGCGCCGGCCGTAGCTCCGGAGCGTGCATCGCCAGACCATCATAAGCCGCACCGTCCGGCGGACCAAGCCGAGCCTGTCACATTCGCGTCGTCACCGCGTCAGCGCGCGTCACCTGCTGTCAGAGCAAACGGTCCGTGCCCGAACGAACCCCCAAACGCGGAAAGGACTGTCCAGTCCGGCGGTTCTTTGGTGGTCGGTCCTTCCGACGCGGACCCAGACGGTCCGGTGAGATGCACTTGCCGCGCGCACGGCGATGAAGAACGTTGAACTGTGGGCAGGACCCGAGTATGCTCATCGCTGGGACGAATCCACCGCGATCCAGCACCAGACCCGAGCAACGACATGGCATTCTCGCTGATCACATCGCTCGAGCGGTTCCTGATACGAGAGCTTGCGAGTCTGCGGCGCGAGGTCGAAGCCTACCCGGACGATGCCCTGCTCTGGGTGATCCCGCCCGGCCTGCCCAACTCGGGCGGGACCTTGACGCTGCACCTGAACGGGAACCTGCGACACTACATCGGGGCGCGGCTGGGTGGTGACGGGTACGTCCGGGATCGGGACGCCGAGTTCTCGACTCGCGACCTGTCGCGGCGAGAGCTGCTGGAGGGGATCGCCGCGGCCGAGAACGCCATCCGATCGACCTTCGCGATGCTGACCGAGGAACAACTATCCGCGCCGTATCCCGAGACGCTGAGGGGCGCTACGTTGGAGACGGGTGAGCTACTGCTCCAGCTGGCCGTTCACCTCGGCTACCATCTCGGCCAGATCAGCTACCACCGCCGGTTGGTGACAGCGAACTCTGCCGGCGTCGGCGCCCTCGATCCCGGGAAGCTCACCACGATCGCTCCGAGGTCGGTTCCCGGTTAGCCGGTTCCCGGTTAGCCGGTTCCCGGTTGGCCGGTTCCCGGTTAGCCGGTTCCCGGTTGGCTGGTTCCCGGTTGGCTGGTTCCCGGTTAGCTGGTTCCCGGTTGGCTGGTTCCCGGTTAGC
>JBOHRM010000173.1:0-3869 GCA_050732715.1 Longimicrobiales bacterium | reverse complement strand
CACCATGGTCGATCGTAACATCACCCTTGACGTTCGCGCCCCCAGCATAAAGTATCCACCTGTCATTGGTCGCGTAACGAACAAATGTCGGCCCACGCTGATGTGAGTTGATGAGCTGAAGGGTTCGACACGGCCGCCGGCGCCGGCAGCCGTCGTGAGATCACGAGGGAATCGCGATGACCCCGACGGAGTTCCGGGCAACACATGAGCGTCGCCGAGGCGGGTGGTGGCCGCGCGTTCCAGCGAGGCGGGACCGCGGCTGCTGGTTTCCCGTGGTCGAGCAGGCGGCCGTGTTTCGCTGCCGACAGCGTGATCGACAGCGTTCGCGCGCCATCCCATCCCCCATCGTTCCAACCCCGAGCGTGCCTCGCCGGCACGCTTTCCCGATAGATCGACTGGATCATCACGAGACAACCGGAGGATCAGCGATGCGAAGGGCGATACTTTCGTGCCTCCTGCTACTGGCGTTGCCGGTGGCCGGAGTCCGAGCACAGGAACGAGGGACGATCTCGGGTCGGATCACGGACCCGAGCGGGCAGCCACTGAGCGGCGTGCAGGTGACGGTCGAAGGCAGCAGTCTGAGCGCGTTGTCGAACGCGCAGGGTTTGTATCAGATCGCGGGCGTGGCGCCGGGCGATGTGGTCGTGCGTGCCACCGCCTTGGGTTATGGATCGGCGCAGCAGGCGGTGACGGTTCCGGCGGATGAAACGGCGACGGCCGATTTCGCGCTCGAGATCGCGGCGATCGATCTCGAGGGCATCGTCGCGGTGGGCTACGGGACGCAGCAACGAGTGAACCTGACCGGCGCCGTGGCGTCGGCCCGGGTCGATGAGATGTCGAAGCTGCCGGTCCCGACGCTCACGCACGCGCTGCAAGGCATGGCCCCGGGTCTTCAGCTGCTCGACGGCGGCGATCGGCCGGGCCACAATCAGCTCAACCTCCTGGTCCGCGGCCAGGGCACGCTGGGGCGAGGCAACGACTCGGGGTCCGCTGCCGCTTCGAGGCCGCTCGTGCTGATCGACGGGGTCGAGGGCGACATGGCCACGCTCGACATCGACGATGTCGAGAACGTCTCGATCCTGAAGGATGCGGCGTCCGCGGCGATCTACGGTTCACGGGCGGCGAACGGCGTGATTCTCATCACGACGAAGCGCGGCGCGGCGAGTGACAGGCTCCAGATCACCTACAACGGCTACGCGGGCGTGCAAAACATCACGGCGTGGCCGGAGCGTGTGGACGCCGTGACTCACATGGAGCTGCGCAACGTGGCTCGGCAGAACATGAGGGACTGGTGCACGGGCACCGGCGAATGCAGCCCCGATGCGTTCCCGGACACCTATTCTCAGGAGTACATCGAGGCAACGGCGCGCGGCGACGATCCGGTCAACTATCCCCGGACGGACTGGGTGGGCCTGATGTTCGATCCGGCCCAGATCCAGGAGCACACGTTGCGCGTGTCCGGAGGTAACGAGTCGGCCCGCTACGCGCTGTCGGTGAACTACATGAACGAAGGCGGCCTGATGCCCAACACCGGCGCGGACCGATACGGTGTCCGGCTCAACACGGATTTCCAGCCATCACAGCGGATCTCGGCCGGGCTCGACCTCGCGGCGACCCGGCGGTGGGACATCATTCCGGCACGCAATTGGGAGTCCACCTTTTACCTCATTCACGACACGCCGCCGACGCGGGCCGCGCAGTACCCGGACGGAACCTATGGCCTGAACCTGTTCGGCTACAGCCCGTATGCCAGCGCCATTGAGAGCGGCGATGAGCAGCGCAAGTTTTACCAGGGCACGGTCACGGGTCGGTTGAATCTCGACCTGCTCAGCAGCGGGCCCGGCGTCTCGGGCATCGGTTCCGCGCCATCGTCCGGATCGCTCGGCCGGAGTGCGGGCGGCTCCACGCGCCTACAGCTCCAGCTGTTGGGCTCGATTCGATACAACAACAATGACTGGGAGCGGTTCCTGACGGACTCCCGCTACATCGATGCGTGGCCGTCCGACGGAGCTCCTTGGGGCCCGAACCAGCTCGAAACCCGCAACACCACCGGCTTGCAAACGACGCTGCGCGCGCTGCTCGACTTCGGGCACACTTTCGCGGGCGCCCACGACTGGTCCGGCGTGGTCGGCTACGAGCAGATCGAGGATACGGACGAGGAGTTCAGGGCGTGGCGGCAAGACTTCTTCAACAATGACCTGCGCCGGCTCAACCTCGGCAACGCGGACACACGGGGGAACAGTGGCTTCGGCTCGGAGTGGGCGCTGCGATCCGTCTTTGGCCGCATGAACTACTCGTACCTCGGCCGCTACCTGCTCGAGGTCAACGCGCGCTACGACGGCTCGAGTCGTTTCGCCGAGGGTCGTCGCTTCGGTCTGTTCCCCTCCTTCTCCGCCGGATGGCGAATCTCGGAGGAGTCGTTCTTCAACATCGGCTGGATCGATGAGTTGAAACTGCGCGCCTCCTGGGGACAGCTCGGCAATCAGGACGTGCCGCTCTACTCGTATTATTCCTCGATCTCTCTCACCCTGCCGTATTGGTTTGGCGGTCAGGTCCACGACGGCGCGGCCGCTACTGAGCTCGCCAACGAGGAGATCTCCTGGGAGACCACGACGGCGACCGACTTCGGGGTCGATGCCAGCTTCCTGCACGGACGGCTGTCGGTCAGTGGCGACATCTACAAGCGCCGGACCGAAGATATCCTGCTGGCCGTGCCGATCCCCGACATGATCGGACGCGATGCGCCGTTCATCAACGCCGGCATCGTCGAGAACAATGGCTGGGAGGTCGCCGTCGGCTGGCGCGACGTGGTCGGGACCGTGAACTACGGCATCGACTTCAATCTTTCAGACAACCGAAACGAAGTGATCGACCTGTATGGCACCGGCCCCTACATCGAGGGTGAGAGGGTCGTGCAGGTCGGCTCGCCGATCAATGCGTGGTACGGCTACCAGGTCGATCCGGATCAACCGTATTTCCGCAATCAGGAAGAGATCGACGACCACGCCCAGCCAGGTGGTTTCATCACGAAGCCCGGCGACCTCCGGTTCGTCGACCAGAACAGCGATGGCGTCATCAATGAGGACGACCGCGTGGTGTTCGGCGATCCGAACCCGCGCTACATGTTCGGTCTGAATCTGAGCGCGAGCTGGCAGAACTTCGACATCGCCGCGTTCCTTCAGGGCGTCGGCAAGCGCGACCAGTTCCTTCAGCTCGGCTTCATTCAGGGTCCCGTCTGGGAGAACTACACGTCGGAGTGGCATCAGGATTACTACGAGCCGGCGCAGGACAACCAGGGCGCACGCCACCCCACGTACTATGCCAACGAGAACCGCAACTACTATTCGGTCAACTCGCACTGGAAGCTGGACGGGAGCTTCGTGAAGCTGCGCAACGTCCAGCTCGGGTACACCGTGCCGTCGAACGTTGTCGAGCGGTTCGGAATGGGGCGTCTGCGCGTGTACGTTACCGGCAAGAACCTCTGGACGCATCACAACCTCGGCATCGACCTCGATCCGGAGTATCCGTGGGTCCGAGCCGACTACTATCCGCAAACGAAGGTGTTCACGATCGGCACCGACATCAGCTTCTGAGGGTCTGAACATGAGACGATACCTGGCTGTACCGGTGGCGCTCGGTCTCGCCCTGGGGGGCGTCGCGTGCGACGATGACTTCCTGACGACCGAGCCGCAGGACGTGATCTCGGACGTGACCTACTGGCAGACGGAGCGCGACTTCACGTTGGCGATCAACGCCGTCTACCGGAGCACCATCGACCTCGACCAGATGTACTTCGATGGCGCAACCGATCTGTCCTATTCCCAGAAGGACTGGACGCGCAACCACGCCTACGCGCAAGGGATCCAGGA
>JBOHRM010000172.1:0-4118 GCA_050732715.1 Longimicrobiales bacterium | reverse complement strand
ACACCGCGGCGAGGCCCGCGACCGCCGCGCGATCGAGCTCGCGCCGGCGCTGCTGTTCCTCGATCCGCTCGTCGTTTGGGTCGACCGGCGCCTCGACCTCGCGCTCCGCGTCCGCGAGCGCGGCCTCATATCGCTCGCGGCCGCGACCGATGCGCATGCGCCGCAGCCGGCGGCCGAGCGCGGGCCCCGGGACGGAGATGGAACCGAGCTCGCCACCGGCGGCGGCCGTCGGCATCACGCCGGTCGGACATGGCGAGGGGAGCCGACCCGACGGCGGCGCGATGTCGCCGCGATCGAGCAGCCCACGCATCACGTCCTCTGGAAAGTCCTCTCGGATCCAGCGCAGATACGCATTGACCACGCGCCCCGGGCGCGTCCGCTCGAACGGCAGCCCCGTGGCGTAGGTCACCGGGATCTCCAGCCGGCGCGCGATCGAGTCGAGCGCGACACCGTAGGCGACGGGGTCGGTTGTCACAATCTCGACCTCGTCCCAGCGCAAGCCTCGGGTCATGACCCGGCGCAGCACCTCGCGCAGCTCGTCCGTGACCGATCCGGCGGCGAACAGCTCGAGAGACGAGACGCCGCCGTCGGAGGTCGTGGCCGCGCGAGCAGGATCGTGCAGGCAAGCAAGCCGGGTCGATGGCGTCGCCTCCGCGGCATCCTTCTCGAGCGGCCGCACCCTGCCGGACGGCGTTTCGATTCCGGCCACGCGGTCCGCGGCCAGCACGGCCGCGCCGCGCCGCACGAGCCGCTCGAGGAACACGCCGGACAGCCCGCGGCGGCCGAGGTCCGGCAGCAGCACGGTGAAGTCACGCGGCGAACCGGCATCGCCGTCCAGGACCGCGATCGCTTGGCGAAACACCTCCGCGACGTCCGCGCACCGCGAGCGCCCGAGCGCCGTCTCGTACGCTTCGAGGATGCGCGCCAGCGCGTCGCGTTTCTCGCGGTCCCGCATCGACGCCCGATGCAGCGCGCCGGGCGGCACGCCCGCTAGCCGCAGCGCCCTCACGGCCTCGGCGATCGCGTGCCGCAGCCCGACACCCTCGGCGAGCTCGCGCAGCCGAGCCGGCGCCGTCGCGAGCGTGCCGTCGATCGCCTCATCGAGCAGCGCGAGCTCCTCGAACTCGTCTACCATGCGCAGCCCCTGCTCGGCCAACCGCATCGTCGCAAACTCGAGCGCGAGCACGCGCGGCGTCGTCGGCTCGAACCCGATCCAACCGCCGTGCGACGCCGCCAGCGCACGCAGCAGCTCGCGGCCGACGCCGAACCTACGGCAGACCAGCAGCTTGCGTTCGCCCGGGCGCTCGACCGCGATCCGCGCCAACTCCGCGACCAGGCGAGGAACCCTCACGCAACACCTCGCCGCGCCACGCGGAGACCGGGCGGGCACCGCTCGGCCGTGCGGTCCAACGGCCGACGATGCCAAGCGAGCGTCAAGAGAAACTGCTTCAAGACCATCACTTCATTCGGGCGAACGAGACGCGTCCGCCAGAAACTCGCACGCACCTCGCGCGCTGTCCAACCCCGAATCTCGCACCCGGGTCCGACACAACGGGATTTGGGATCCGGCCAACCGCACTCGCGAACCCGGAACCGGGAAACCGGGAACCAGGAACCGTCCTGCGCGTTGCGGTCCCGCCCCGAGTTGCATAACCTCCGGCCGCGGCGTTCGCGCGGCGCTGACGTTCGGGCCCGCGCACACAAGCAGCCCGCACAGCACGGGCATGAGGATTCGATGAACATCGCCGATTTCATGGACGACGTCGTCCGTCGCAACCCCGGCGAGGTCGAGTTCCATCAGGCCGTCCGAGAAGTAGCCGAGAAGGTCATCCCGATCATCAACCAGAATCCCGACTACGAGGAAGCGCGCATCCTCGAGCGGCTGACGGAGCCCGACCGCATCCTGGTGTTCCGCGTGACCTGGGAGGACGATGCCGGGAACGTCTGCGTCAACCGCGGCTATCGCGTGCAGCAGAGCAATGCGATCGGGCCGTACAAGGGCGGGCTGCGGTTCGATGAATCGGTGACGCTCAGCGTGCTGAAGTTTCTGGCATTCGAGCAGGTCTTCAAGAACGCGTTGACCACGCTGCCAATGGGCGGCGCGAAAGGCGGCAGCGACTTCTCAGTGAAGGGTAAGTCGAACCACGAGATCATGCGCTTCTGCCAGGCGTTCATGACCGAGCTGCACCGGTACATCGGCGAAGACGTCGACGTACCGGCCGGCGACATCGGCGTGAGCAGCGCGGAGATCGGCTACCTGTTCGGCCAGTACAAGCGCCTGCAGAACGAGTTCACGGGCGCGATCACCGGCAAAGGCGCTGCGTTCGGCGGCAGCTTCATCCGTACCGAGGCGACGGGTTACGGCTGCGTCTACTTCGCGCGCGAGATGCTGAAGGCGCACAACGACACGATCGATGGCAAGCGTTGCGTCATCTCGGGCTCCGGCAATGTCGCGCAATACACGGCCGAGAAGCTGCTCGATCTCGGCGCCACCGTGCTCACGCTCTCCGATCGGTCGGGGTTCATCCACTTCGCCGACGGCTTGACGCGTTCCGAGCTGCTCGACGCCATCCACCTCAAGACCGATCTGCGCGGCAGCCTCGCCGATTTCGCGCGCGAGCGGAAGCTCACGTTCTGCGCGAACCAGCGGCCGTGGCAGGTGCCGTGCGACATGGCGTTCCCGTGCGCCACGCAGAACGAGCTCGACGAGCAGGACGCGGTTGACCTGCTGCACAACGGCTGCAAACTCGTCTCGGAGGGCGCGAACATGCCGGCGACGCCGGCGGCATCACGCGCGTTCGAGAACGCCGGCCTCCTGCTCGGCCCGGCCAAGGCGGCGAACGCCGGGGGCGTCGCGATCTCTGGCCTCGAAATGGCGCAGAACGCGATGCGACTCTACTGGACGCGCGAAGACGTCGACGATCGGCTCCAAGCGATCATGCGCCGCATCCACGAGCAGTGCGTCGCGCACGGCGCCGAGAACAGCCGCGTCAACTACGTCGCCGGCGCGAACATCGCCGCCTTCAAGAAAGTCGCGGACGCAATGCTGGCGTATGGCATTGTTTGAAAATGCGGAATGATGAGTGCGAATGATGAATGTTGAACCAGCAGCGCCTACGCCAGTCCGTTCATTCATCATTCATCATTCATCATTCATCATTCATCATTTGCCAACTCAACCGATCTCTTCCCTGCGGACCGTCGCCTCGATGACGTCGAACGGTTCGTGCGTCGCGATGAATACCTCGTTGTCGTTATCGAGGCCGAACCCGCTCAGGTCGGCGAGCGGGTAGCTGTGGCTGGGCAGCCGGAAATGGATCTCGGCCACCGGCGGACACTGCTCGAGCACGGTCTGCGCCATGGCGTAGAGCATGTGTTGCACGGACTGGCCCTCGTGCTCGGCGAACGTCGAGAGCAGGAGCTCGCGGACCTGCCGCCAGTGCACGCCGAAGGGAATCTCGATCCAGCCGTAACGCCACTGCACATTGAGCACGGTCGAGACGAGCCGCTCCGCCGTCTCCGCGGCCGTGGTATAGCGGCCGCGGAGATGGTTGTCCGCCCGCGAGGGATTGCTCTCGAGGATCCGTAGATCGGCGATCCCGGCGTCTACCGACACGTCGCCGCGGGTGCGCCGCACGCTCGTCACACGTTTCTCATCACCGCTGCGGCTGAACGCGTAGTTACGCGGGCGGCCTCCGATCTGAACGCGGTTCCAGGATTGCTCGCTCACGCTGACGCTCACCGCCGAAATCGGTTCGTGCTCGAGGATGAAGTGCTGCGTGAGCGCGAGCGCGAACTCCTCGATCTCGCCGCCGCCGTGCCTGCCGGCGAGCGCGAACACGGTGTTCTGCACGGTGCCCGCGGGTAGGATGCTCCGACTGTCACCGATGACGTGAGCGGCGTCGAAGTCGCCCTCGAAATCGATGGCCACGGTCAACTCTCTGACCTCGTGACGATCGCCTCGTCGCGTAATCTTCATCAGCCGTACGCCGGACTCGCCGTAGCGGTCGTTCGAGAGTCGGAGCATCCGGTTAACGGGTTGACGGGTTACGGGTTGCGAGTTCCCTTCCCCACCCCCTCGGGGAAACCGCAATGCTGAGTTGGAGCATCCGGTCAGC
>JBOHRM010000171.1:0-2064 GCA_050732715.1 Longimicrobiales bacterium | reverse complement strand
GAGCGGCAGGATGTCGTTCTGGGCGTCGCCGAAATAGATGAACGAGAAGGGCTCGGGCTCCTGGCTGGCGGTCCGGAAGTGGAACCACTCGCTCCAGCGTTCTCCATCCCCCACGCGATACGCGTACAGCGTGTCCGGGATCAGGTCCCTGAACGTTACGGAGTGGTAGTTGACCTTGATGTCGGCCATATCAACGGCCAGCGCGTCCAGAGTCTCCGTCTTCGCGTCGACTCTGGTTGCATCGTAGACGAAGCCGGGCGCGGCGGTCGCGAGCGCGATCTCCGCCGCCGCGCGCGCGACCGTGATGTCGGTGCGCCAGGTCACGCTCTGCGTCGTCGCCGGATCGCCAGACCACGTGAGGATGATGCGGTCGGGATACGGCGTCGCGACGTTCCACTCGTATCCCGGCTCTGATTCGGGCAGCGTCCGCGCCCCGGTCTGCATCACGAGGGCGCCTGCCGCCAGGGCGACTGCGGAGAGTCCAATGATAAGCACCATCTTGCGCATGTTCAGCCCTTTCTTGGGACGGGATTAGTGGCTCTTGCGGTTGTGGGCTGGTTTATGGCTCGATGCACCGGCAATCCACTGTCCTCGGGTGCTGGCGGTCACGGCCCTACCGGGAGTCGATGAAAACCGGATTACTATAGAACCAGAGGTCCGACCACGGATCCTCACCAGGCGGATCGATCTGCGGCTCGAGCTCGTCCGTGTTGGTCCCGCGTACGCGGACGTAGCCGGGCAGGCGGACATTCTCCAGGGTATAGGTCATTTCCCGATACTCGCCTTCGTCCTCCCAGTCTTCCGACGTGAAGCGTGCGACGACGTGGGTGGTCGGGTTCGTGTCGGTGGTCAGGTCTTCGAGGATGCCGGTGATCTCGCCGAAGATCAGGTCCACATGCCGGACGGCGGGTGTCTCGCCGTGGGGGTTCGCCGACTCCGGATCGCGAAGCCGGATCGTGACGATCATGTTTTCTCCTGCCTCAACATCGACCTCCTCCCCGATGCTCGCCTCCCGCCCGCCGGCGGCCACGGTCACGTCCAACTCGGAGATCAGGTCGCCGGTGGTCACGAAGACTCGCCCGTTCCTCAACCCGTCGAGGATGTCGTCGTAGCTGTGTTCGGCGAACACGTACGTCTTCGAATACTCCCCGGGCCAGAAGTCGGAGCCGCCTTCTCGCCAGTGGACGTGCGAATCCGAGGTCGAGGTGATCCACCAGCGGCGCCCTTCGCCGAGCATCGAGTCCCAGAATCCGCCGAGCCGCGCGGTCATCTGGTCGAAGCCGCCCATCGTCGGATGATTCCGGTAGCCGCCGCGAACGCCTTCGGGATCGATGGATCCGTCCGGCGCGATCGCCCTCGCCTGGTGTCCCGGCGCGCCCTCCATCCCCGTCGCCACTCGCGGCGCCGTGTTGTTCCAGTTTCGCAGCTCGCGCGGCGTGTTGCTGCCGTATACGCCTAGCCCTCTGGCCGAGCGTGAGGGGTGGTTCGCGAACAGCAAAGGGGGCAGCGACAGTCCCCTCATGTAGGCGAGGGCGTTGAGCATCGCCGCCTCGGTATGGCGGGTCGAATCCGGTGGAAACGGCTCGCGCCTCGCGAAGCGGCTCTCGAGATCGTAGAGCGTCGCGTGCTCCTCGTGGGAGTGGGGGATGATCAGGCTGCTGTGCTCGGCGCCCGGCGTGTCGAACTCCATCCCATAGAACTGGATGAGGCCCGGCACGGCTTCTCGTGACTCGAGCAGCTCGGGGTATGCCATCTCGAGGTTGACCTTCGAGTGGTTGGGCCCGCCGTGATCGGTCGACACCATCCACGAGAGGCCGTGCCGCTTCGCCATCTCGGCGTTCGTGGGAATCGGATATCTCGCATCGCCGGCGACGACGGGGGTTGGCGGGTTCGTCGTCGTATCCCAGCCAACGCTGTACTGGCTGTGGATGTGGTGGTCTCCCGCGAGCCACTGGCGGGCGACTTGCCGCTGCCGCGGTGGCTCGTCCGACGCGGCCGGAGGTCGGGAGAGCTTCATGCCGCCGAGCGTGGTCAGGCATGAGAGCGACAGCGCGAGGGCAAGAC
>JBOHRM010000170.1:0-11937 GCA_050732715.1 Longimicrobiales bacterium | reverse complement strand
GTCGTAGATCGCGTCGGGCCCGACGGGTCGCGCGCCGAGCTCGGCGACCACGGTGCGCACTCTCGCCTCGTCGATGTCGGTGACGACGATGTCGGCGCCCTCTTCGGCGAGGTACCCGCAGAGATGGTAGCCGACGTGGCCGGCTCCCTGCACCGCGATGCGGCGACCCTCGAGCGAGTCATCGCCCCAGCGCTCGAGCGCGCACGCCTTGATACCGCGATACGTGCCGTACGCGGTGACGGGCGAAGGGTCACCCGACCCGTTCTCGCTACCCGTCACGAACGGCGTCTCCAACTGTACGTAGTCCATATCGGCGACCGTCGTTCCCACATCTTCGGCAGTAATGTAGCGCCCCTTCAGGGAATCGACGAAGCGGCCGTGCGCGCGGAAGATCGGCTCGCGTTGCTCCGTCTTCGGGTCACCGATGATCACGGACTTGCCGCCGCCTAGGCTGAGCCCGGTGACCGCGGCCTTGTACGTCATGCTGCGTGACAGGCGCAGCACGTCCACGAGTGCCTCCTGCTCGCTGCCGTAGTGCCAGAACCGCGTGCCGCCGAGCGCTGGTCCGAGCGCGCTGCTGTGGATCGCGATGATGCCCCGGTAGGACGCCCGCGCATCGTGCCAGAAAGCGACCTCCTCGTGGCCGTACTCGCTCATCTGTTCGAGAACCTTCATTCCTTCTCCGTTGTTCGTCACCGGCATGTCGCCGCCCGGCGATGCCCGTGGTTACGCGTCGCGATACAGCTCGGCCGTGACGAGGACGCGCAGGTCATCGTTCGCCGCCTCGAGCAGCTCCGTGCCCTTTGCATCGCGCATCAACTTCTCGACCGGATAGTCGCGCATGTAGCCGTAGCCGCCGAACACCTGGACGGCTTGGGTGCTGACCCACATCGCCGCTTCACTGGCGACGACCTTGGCGGCCGCCGTACGGGTCCGTGTGGGCGATGCGGCCGCTTCAGCGACGAGCGCGCGGGCGGCGAGCACACGGATCACCATGTCCGCGAGCTTCAGCTGGATGCCCTCGAACGCACGCAGCTTCTCGCCGAACTGTTCGCGCTGGTTCGCGTAGGCGACGGCGTGATCGAGCGCGGCCTGTGCGATGCCCAGCGCGATCGCCGCTATCGAGAGGCGGCCGAGGTCCGTGGCGGCTGCGAAGCGGTCGGCGAAATCGTCGCCTACATACGCGCCGGCCGCGCCCGTTGAACCCCCTCGACCGGCCTCGCCCACCTCGAGGGAGGCGCCTACGCCGAGCGCCGCGTCTTCACCCAGCCGCACGCCGTCGAGAGAGATTCGGACGATGTCGGCAGCGCGGAACCCGAGCGTCGCCTCCCGCTCGACTACGGTATACCCCGGTGCGTCGGATCGCACGAGGAACAGCATCTCCGAGGCCGAGACGCGCCCGTTCCCGGGCGCGCCGGACGCGGGCCCCTCACCGCCGGTCTCGAGCCTGGCACGGAGGATCAGCAGCTGAGCGGCGCCGCCGTTCACGGCGAACGCGCTCGTCCCATCGAGCCGCCACCCGTCGCCGTCGGCCGTGGCGCGAACGTCGTGTGACGCGTTGCGGGCCTGCTCGGACGACGCCAGGCACGCCAGCGCCTCGCCCGAGGCGAGTCGCTCGAGCCACGCACGCTGCTGCGCGTCCGACCCATGGCGCAGCAACAGGTCCGCCGCCGTGGCGTTGCGTGCCACGATCAACGCCACGGTCGGCTCGCCCCACGCCAGCTCCTCGATCGCCGCCGCGTAGGCCGGCAGATCGAGCGCCATCCCGCCATGGGATTCGGGCACGGTCATGCCCAGGAACCCGAGCTCGGCGAGCTCGGCGATCAGATCGCCGTCCAACGCGCGCTCGTGGTCCCACCGCTCCACGTTCGGCCGCAGCCGCTCGCGCGCGAACTGCCGGGCCAATGCCCGAATCTCCTCCAACACCTCCGTCACGCTGCTCACTTCGTTCGGGTTTCGGGTTTCGGGTTGCGGGTTTCGCGTTTCTGGTTTCCGTTGTGGCCGGGAGGGGAACCCGCAACTCGCAACCCGCAACCCGCCAACTCAATACTCATAGAATCCGCGCCCGGTCTTCCGGCCGAGCCGGCCGGCGGCGACGTACTTCTTCAACAGCGGGCAAGGCCGGTACTTGTCCTCGCCCAGGTCGCGATGCAGCACCTCGAGGATCGACTGGCACGTGTCGAGCCCGATCAGGTCGGCCAGCGCCAGCGGGCCCAGTGGGTGGTTCATCCCGAGCGTCATGACGGTGTCCACCGCCTCCGGGGTCGCGACGCCCTCGAGCACACAGTACACGGCCTCGTTGATGAGCGGCATGAGTACGCGGTTCGAGACGAAGCCCGGGGAATCCGTCACTTCGACCGGCGTCTTCTCGAGCCGCCCGCATGTGGCGACCACTCGCGTGGCCGTCTCGTCCGATGTCTCGAGCCCCCGGATCACCTCGACGAGCTTCATCAGCGGCACGGGGTTCATGAAGTGCATGCCGATGACGCGGTCGGGCCGGCTCGTGTGCGCCGCGAGCATCGTGATCGAGATCGATGATGTGTTCGACGCGAGGATCGCGCCGGGGGCGCCGATGGCATCGAGCGCCTTCAGGATGCTCGCCTTCAGCGCCGGGTCCTCGGGGACCGCCTCGATGATCAACTCGGCTTCGGCCGCCGCCGACCGGTCCGTACTCGCTTCGATCGCGCCGAGCGCCGCCGCCTTCGTCGCCTCGTCGATCGCGCCCTTCTTCACCTGACGCTCGAGATTCTTCTCGATCGTGCGCAATGCGCCGTCGAGCGCATCGCTCGACACGTCGATCAGTGCGACGCGGTGCCCGTGCTGCGCGAAGGTGTGCGCGATGCCGTTTCCCATCGTGCCCGCGCCAATCACCGCGACGCGCTGCTTGATCGGCAAGTCGGCCGTCACGATACGCTTTCCATTTCAAGTTCCCACCTCGCATTCATCATTTCGATGTCCGGCCGAGCGGGTGCAGTGCGACCATCTCGGGCGCCACCCGCACGCGGCGCGACCGCGCCAGCCACAGGACCGCGAGCCCGAGTGCGATCGTGCCGACCACCCCGGCCTCGGGACCGAACACGCCGCCGGTCAGCCAGCGCGGCCCCGCGATCGCCGGCTCGTACAGCGGCGTGTCATACAGCTCGAGGCCACTGACCGGGAGGTCCAAGAGTGACGCCATCGCGCCGTTCCACCCGAGGTGCACCGCCGTGGCGAACCAGAGGCTGCGCGTACGCAGGTACGCGACGGACAGCATCACACCCGCGAGAAAGATGTTGACGAGCGCGAACGCGTCGACATTCGGGTTCGTCGCGTGCGCTGCCGCGAACAACGCGCTCGCCGCGAGCGTAGCGACCGTGCCACCCACGGCCTGCACCAGGACCTGGAACGGGTAGCCTCGGAAGATCAACTCTTCCGCGAGAGCGGGGAACGTCAGTCCGCCGAAACCCGCTCCGATCGCCGCCACCCATCCCATCGCATCACCTGGTTGTACCGTGTAGCGGAGCCCGCCTACTGCCAGCATCAGCGCGGCCGCCACGCCCAGCGCCGCGATCCCCACCGCGAGACCCACGCCGATCTCCCACACCGTCCGCGACGTCCACGCCAGCCCGATCGCGCCGACCGGCCGGTGGTCCAGCCGTCGGATCAATACGCCGCCTACCAGAATGGCGGCCGCGCAGGTAATCGCCGACCCCAGAATCATTGCGGATTCGAGGCCACCAGCCAGGGCCGGAGCCAGAGCCGTGGCCGCCGCAACCAGTAAGACCACCAGCCCCGTGAAGAGCAGGATGCGCGCGACTACGCCCAGCCATGATTGAATTCCCGTCGAGACGCCCCGGCGCACGATCGAACAAAAAACCCTCGGGCTAGAGCAGCCCGAGGGTCCGGTTGCGCAGGCGCAGCGCGATGAGTACCGCTACCCCCACCTTGAGGAGGTCGCCTACGATGAACGGGAGGACACCCTGCTGAACGGCCAGTCCGACGTCGCCCGTCAAGAGCGCGAGCTGGGACGCACCGCCAACGAACACGACTCCCGTGCCTAGGAACGTCCCGATGCCGAGCACGAGCGCGCTTCCCAGCGAACGCCTCGCACCAGCCAGGCTCGCGAGCGCGCCCGTCAGCGCCGCCGCCGCGGGGTAGGCTAGAAGGTAGCCGCCGGTCGGGCCGAAAAGGTGAGCCAACCCTAGCGCGCCACCCGAAAATACCGGCGCACCGAGCGCACCGGCCACAAGGTAGATCGTTTGCGCGCCCGCGCCGAGTCGTGCGCCGAGCAACAGACCTGACAGCGACACCACGAGCGTTTGCAGCGTCACCGGCACCGGCGTGCCCGGCAACGGGATCGAGACATACGCGCCAAGCGCAGTCAGCGCCGCAAACCCGACCATGACCGCCACGCGCCGGACCCAGCGGTGCGTCAGCGCTTCGACGCCCGCCGCACGGCGAACCTGAGCCAGAATCTCGTTCATCTCACCTCTCCGTGCCGCCGCACGGCATTAGCGATACCCGGACTGGACCCGCAACCCAGAACCGGCAACCGGGGACCGGCAACCGACAACCGGCAACCGTTTCAAACCCGCTCGACCGAGAGCGCGACCGCGTCACCGCCGCCGAGACACAACGTGGCAAGCCCCGTCTCCGCGTCGCGCTGCTTCATCCCGTTCAACAGCGTGACCAGCACCCGCGCACCCGATGCGCCTATCGGATGTCCGAGCGCGACCGCGCCCCCGTTCACGTTCACACGATCCCAATCCCAACCCAACTCGTTGCCGTCGGCGAGGACCTGGACGGCGAACGCCTCGTTCGCCTCGATCAATTCATAGTCGCCGATGCTCTTCCCTTCCTTCTCCATGACCCGCCGCACCGCACGGACCGGCGCGAAGAACAGCTCGCGCGGCGCGACCGCGCCCGTGCCGTATGCGCGTACCCGGCCGAGGATGTCGAGCCCGTGCGCGCGCGCATACTCTTCGCTTGTCACCACCAGCGCCGCGGCGCCATCGTTCAGCCCTGGCGCGTTCCCCGCCGTCACGACCGGGTCCGTCACCTCGGCCGGGATATCCTTCGGGAACGCCGGCTTCAACGCGCCCAAAGCTTCGAGCGAGGTATCACGGCGCGGCGCCTCGTCCGTCGTCACCACCGCGGCGCCTTTCCGAGTCCTCACTTCGACCGGCACGATCTCCGCCTCGAAACGACACGCGTCGATCGCCGCGATCGCCTTGCGATGCGAATCGTACGCATACTGGTCCGCCACCTCTCGCGTGATCCCCCCCTTCCACGCCGTGTACTCCGCGTGACCGCCCATGTGGCACCCCTCGAAACCGCACCACAGACCGTCGTGGATCACCCCGTCCACCAGCTGCTGGTTGCCGGC
This sequence comes from Longimicrobiales bacterium, assembly GCA_050732715.1. Classification (GTDB taxonomy): domain Bacteria; phylum Gemmatimonadota; class Gemmatimonadetes; order Longimicrobiales; family RSA9; genus JBOHRM01. The sequence continues at coordinate 6,572 of JBOHRM010000170.1, read as the reverse complement.
CTTCACACCCTGACGATAGCCCAGCACGTAATATGGCGCGTTCGACATCGACTCCATCCCACCCGCCACCAACACCCGCGCATCGCCCGCTCGTATCGCCTGTGACGCCAGCATCACCGCCTCGAGCCCCGAGCCGCACACCCGATTCACCGTCATCGCGCCGACCGTGTCCGGCACGCCGCCGCCCAACGCCGCCTGCCGGCCCGGCGCCTGGCCGAGCCCCGCCGACACGACGTTCCCGAGGATCACGTCCTCGATGTCATCTCGATCGATGCCCGACCGCTCCAGCGCCGCGCGGATCGCCGCCGCACCCAGCTCCGGTGCGCTGACGCCCGAGAGTCCACCCAGAAATCGGCCGATCGGCGTACGTGCCGTTCCCACGATGACCGCCGTACGCTGAGCCTCAGACATCCATCAAACTCCTGCTCCTAGGTCGCGGCATATTACCCCTGTCTCTGGGACGCGGCCAGTCCGATCCGCTGCCGCGCCCACGGATATTGTATACGGCAGCGCCGCTCGACGCGCGCGCCGTGCCGCTCGCCGACCACGGTCGCACTCATGTCGAACGCCTGCTCGAAACACAGGTGGCCGGCGTCGGCCCTCGCGGAGCTTGTCTCGGGAGGGAGTCGTACTCTGAAGGGGCAACTCCTCAAGTGCGCCGGAAGCCGATCGCTTGTTTCACGCGCTCCGTCTGATTCTCGAGCATCTTCTCTACGCGTTCTAGGAGCCTTTCGGGCATCATCTCCACACGGTCTCGCAAACTATTGCGTCTGTCGACCTAATGGTCAGCTCGCCGCAACGACAGTCGCAGCTTCGACCGTGGCCCGTCGAGGAGCACGATCAAGTGGGCGAGGATGTCCCGGCCGACGATGACCGCGTCCTCATAGGCGACGAGTCGTGCAAGGGCCGTCACGCCGGCGATGTCGACGCGTCCCGCATAGACGGGCGCGCGCGCGCCGCCACCTCCGACCCCGACGATCTCGAGACTATCGACGAGGGGCAGCTGCAACCCGCTCGCGAGGTGCGCCGGGATGAATGTGCAATCCGCGCCCGTGTCGATCAGCCCTCGAGCGAGCACCGCGGCGGCCCCCGAAGGATCGGCAACGCGCACCGGTACGACCGGCGCGGGCGGATCGTACGTCTCATCATAGCCGAACCAGCGGGTCACGACGATCTACGCCGAGGCGAGCGGATCCTGACCGGCTCCGTGCTCTCGGTCACACGCGGCATGAAGATCGGCCTCGCGCCCACTCGAGCGAAAACGCGGGTCGCGAGGCGCTCGAAATCCTCGTCGTGATCGATCACCTGCCGATCCGCGATCGCCACGTGCTCAGCGCGGTAGCGCTTCAGCAGCTTCCCCCGATTCGCGTCATACCATTCCATACTCTCCCGCAACTCGTCCTCCAGGGTCGATCCGACCGGCTCCCGTGATTCGAGCGACCGTCGAAGGGCTTCGACGACCACCGCCGTGAGCGTCGTCCCCTCACGCGCCGCCTTCACCTTAGCCTCGCGCACCAGCCTCGCGGGCACGTTCCGGAGATAGAGCGTCATCGAGTCGTCTCGCGCTGACATAGGCTCGACGATAACGTCCGTTAGCAGTGTTGTCAAGCTTGCACCCCCCGCGCTATGCGTTGTTCGAGATCTGGCTCATGCACGCGAAGATCGCAGTCCCGATGGGGGCGCTGCGATAGCCGGATCGGCCGATCTCACCGCTGGTGGTGCTATGGTTTGTCGGTTTCGATGAGCGCGGGCCGTTCGTCGGATGGGTCGAGGCGGCCCCAGGCGGTGGTGGGATCGTGTGCGCGGGCACTCCGAAATCTCGGACGCTACGGCGATGCCCGGAATCAAGCATTTGTTTTCGGGTGGGAACGGTTGGAACGGTTGGGTGGACGTGGCTTCTGGCCGAACGATTCCGACATGTCCTCGTTCCGGCAGCGGGCGCTACCAGCCGCGTGCCCGCTTCCGGGTCAGCCGCGAGCAACCCAGGGCACCGCCACACGATACGAAACGAGCTGTTCTCGCCGAGCGGCTTGCGCCACAATAGGAACATGATCGTGTCCTGCCCGACGAACTCCGGGAAGGTCTGTCGATTTACGTCGCCGCTGACGCGTACGCGCGCGTGCCGGTCATGAGCCTCTCAATGGCCGGGTGCTCTTCGAGCCCGCCCAGCGACGGCGATTCCGCACAAGATGTAAGTCCGATGATGAAATGCGCTCCCAATAGCGAGGCCAGCCGGGTTGGGGGCATTCATCCTCATGGATTCCGCTCTCGTGCGAGTAGCGTCAATACGAGATCGGACGTATCTCAGGCCGCCAGGTGACGGCACGAAGCTCTCACCGCTTGACGCCAGCGGGACGAAGCTCAGGGTACCCGCGTGAGCGCCACGTTCGGACTGCTAATTTGCCAGCTGAGCCCACTGACACCCACGAGGCTAAACCGGTTGGACGACTCCTCGCCACCGCCACTCTTCTCGGCGACCAGGTGGTGATCCATGTCGCGTGCAGTCGGAGTATAGCGAAAGCTCTGCTGGTCATTGGACTCGATGCTGCCCAGCCGCCGGCGGCTCCCGGTCTCGGGAACGATCCACAGCACGACGGCCGCGCCCGGAACGACATCGTTCTGCACCTCGATCGTGATCTCGTTGGTGGCGGCTTCGGCCCCCGCTGCACCGGCCGCCGCGTCGGGCTCGCCGCCGCCGCCTGACCCGCCGCTGGCGCACGCGACCATGCTGATCGAAAGAACGGCGAAGAGCCCACGCCCGAACCGCACTCTCTTTGTCATACCATCCTCCTGCGGATGTACGGTTTGAGTGGATAAACAGAGGGAAACCAAATTGTCTGCCGGACTCAGGGCTGTCAACACCGTGCGAAGGAGATCCACGGTTCGCCCGCTTCCACAGTAGACCCTCAAGTGTCCGGCCGAACCTCACCCGTGCCGACGAGATCGAAGCGGACGTCGACTTCGAGGGTCGTCTCGAATTCATCCAGCTGATTCTGGAAGGTGCAGTCGCGGCTCGAGCAGTCGGTACCGATCCATCCCATGAACTGACTGCCGGGCTCCGGTACAGCCGTAATGTCGACTGTTTCGGTTCTCACATCCCGACTGACGCGGGGGCTGCAGCTCTCGCCAGGACCGAGCGGCTCACTGCACGGGTTGTCGACGGTCCCGCCCGGGAACGTGACGTCGACTCGACCGAAGCCATTGCCCACATTGGTCACCATCACAGTCAGCTGGAAGCCGGTCGGCGGGAACTCCCCGGGACCCGCCGTGACCTGAGTTTCACACGCCGGCAGGAACAGTGCCGCGGCGAACGCCACGGCACTGCTCACGAAAGCGCTTCCGCCGGCCTTCCATCGCAGTCTGAACCCTGCCCGTCGCATCGGCTCACCTAACTGCAAGCACTGCTGACGTTCGGGTTGAGACTGCACTCCGACTCCGCGATCGGCATGCACGAGCCGCGGGTGACGCCCATCGCCAGTAGCTCGTCAATCCGCGGCATCAGGGCCTCGTTGTTGGTGAGGAACGGATGGTTCCAGCGATGAAGGTCGAACAGGCGACGGCCTTCCAACCACATGGTCAGATAACGCTCGCGATCGAGGATCGACATGGCATCGTCCTGGGCGTTCGGCCACTCGAAGTCACCCACTACCATCGGGCGCTCCGTGGGCGAGGCGCCGTGGAACGCACGGACCTCGTCCACCAGGTCGTAGAACGTGCCGAGATCCTGCCTTCGTACCAGTGCCTCCTCCGCCTGGATGAGCAGGGCTTCCGTGCCCGTGACCATCTCGTGATCGGCGCTGTTGTCCGGGTATTTGAGAGGCACCCAGAGCGGAAATTCCTCGCCCTCGCTCACGCCTCCGAAGTTGTCATTGCATCCCGTTGGATCGACCGTGCAATCCTGAACGTCGACGCGGGGGTCATCCCCCCAGAAGAATGTGGCGGGTGTGCCGATGAACCCTTCGGGGCGGGTGTCGTCCGGCGCGCTCCAGAGGGTCACGTCATCATTGTTCCATGAGATGTTCCAGAGCTGATTGAGCTCGGCGACGCCCTGCTGGTGGATGACCACCTCGACGAAATCCGTGGGCACCTCGAGCGCGTGCTGGACCGCGAGATCCCAGTTCACCTCGGGCTCCACGCCCAGCGACGCCAGCGCGTGGTAGGCCTGCGCGGCCGCGGCGTGCGAGGCGAACCGCAGTCTCTCCGGGTCGAAGTGGCCGTCGGAGAGCACGCCCTCGTTGACCGGGTTCTCGACGCCCGCGGCCACGGCGCGCTCCGCCTGCGCCACGGCGAGCTCGGCGAATGTGGCCATCCGCTTGTACGTCGAGTCCTTACCCACGGGACCGGCATCAAACGTCGAGCTCCCGAGGTTCTGCAGCTCGGGACCGCCGGTGTGGTCGAAGCCGTACGCGAGCTGGCAGAATGCATCTCCCATTATCCGCTCCGAGTGCGCGGCATTGAGATATCCGCGCGCGACTAAGGGCGAGGTCGTGAACTCCTCCTCGCTCAGCACGCCCATGGCGTTGTTGACCACCTTGAGGCCGGCCCAGATTCCTTCACCACCCTGCTCCCAGATATCTTCGACACTGCTGCGGTCCCAGGTGCCGGTTGAGAAGCGTTCCTCGGCGGCGGTGGTTCCATCATTCAGAAGGTCATCGCTGGCGGAGAGAACGACCCACTTGTATCCGTTTCCGACCCCGAAGATATCCTCCACCTCGGAATTCGAGCCTCGCGTCAGGTTCAGCAAGAGGCCCACGTCTTCCTCGACGTCCTCGTTCAGGATCGACCCCACGATGGCGGTCTCTGCACACCCCGCCATGCCAAGGGCGAAACCGATCCCCGCGACGAGGAGCCCGAGCCCGGCCCTGTGCCTCATTAACGACTTGATCATCGGTCGCTACTCCGGATCAGAAGTTGACCTGTACGTTGATCGCGTATGTGCGCGGAACGGGCAGCGCGAAGCCATTCGACCGGGAGAGCTCGAACACCGATGCCCCGTTCAGTGCGTCCGGATCGGTCCCCGTTGGGAGGCCCCCGATCAGCGCCAGGTTCGTGGCCCGGAATTGGACCTGCGCACCCGATAGCCCGCGCGGCAGCCACGTCTCGGGGAGACGGTAGCTCAGGCTCGCGGACTGGACGCGGAAATAGTCCCCGGAAAAGAGCCAATCCTCGTTTTGGTTATTGAGGTCGACGCCGCCCACCGAGGTAAAGCTCGAGCACCGCGCGATCTCGCCGGCCGTGAACTCGAGCGGCGCGCCGTTGTTCACGTGGTCGAGGAGGTTGTCATCGACGCCCACGCACTGGGGCCAAACACCTTCGGTCGCGGCCTCTTCGGCCTGCTCGTCGAGCACAAGGTGACCGAACTGACCTGAACCGAACACGTCCAATGTCAGCCGGTCATACGTGAAGCTCACGCCGAGCGACAGGTTTCTGTTCGGGATGCTCCTCCCCAGGTTCTGGGTGGTGTCACGCACGGGGAGCGCGAGCTCGTCCGGGTTCATGACCGGCTCACCAAAGTGTTGCGGGAATGACTGGCCTTCTGTGAACCGCTGGTTGAAGTCAGTGTTCACGCTTTGCGGAGAGCCCGGCGCGCCCTGTCCGCGATCGCCCAGGTCGGTGATCTCGTTGTCGCTCCACTCGAACGAGCCGTTCAAGCTGAGCCGCGACCGCGACGTCTCGAGCACTGCCACGTCCCAGGCAGCCTCGAAGCCCCACGTCTTCCACGCGCCGATGTTGATCGGCGGGCTCTCGAGGATTCCGCCCGACGGAAGGAGCGGGGTGTTCAGGATTCCGTCCGTGGTTGTCCTGTAGAAGCCCGTCCCCTGCAGGCTCACGCGGCCGTTGAAGAACGAGGCATCGATCCCGCCCTCCCATTCGCTGGTCCGCTCGGACTCGATGTCGTCAGTGGCGATGGTCTGGATGATCAAACCGGATGAGGAAATCTCATCGGCGCCCGCGATCTGCCAGAGCGTCTGCTTACCCGATTGCGGCGGAGGATCACCCGATTCGCCCCACGCGGCGCGGAATCGAAGCGTCTCCCACCAATCGGGCCAGAAGTCGTGATCCGAGAGCGTGTACGCGAGCTGCGCGTGGGGGTAGGTCAGGAAGTCGAAATCCAGGCCGAGCTCGCGGTTGATCTGGCTGAACGCGTCGGAACGCACACCCGCCGTGAGGAAGAGCCGGTCCTTCCATCCGAACCGCTCCTGCACGAAGAAGCCGCCGTTCTTGAACCCCCGGCGGTCCTCCTGGAGATTGGCGGTCTCCTCCTCACACTCGTTGAGAACGCGCAGGCCCGGCACGGTGAAATTGTCGCAGTCGATGCGCAGGCCGCGCTCTTCGCGGTCGTTGTACTGGCCGCCCCACTCGAACGTGGACGTCCAATCACTAGTCAGATTCGCGAACCAGCTCCCGGCGTAGTCTACTGTGAGCATGCGCGTGATCTCATTGTCGTTCGTGCGCGACCCATCGGGGAAGTCCCAGTACCCGAACGGATCGAACTCGATGGTAGTAGACTGCGACCAGTCCCAACCGAGGTTGAGCCGCTGACGGAAATTCGCGCTCGGCGTGAAATTCAG
>JBOHRM010000169.1:0-7917 GCA_050732715.1 Longimicrobiales bacterium | reverse complement strand
CAGGTCGAAATGCTCGCCGCGTGGCTATCGAAGCACGGGGTGGCGCACGAGCGGGTCCGCGAGCCCGGCGGCACGGCGTTCGGCGAGGAGGTGCGGCGGCTGGTGCTCGAGGGGGGTGAGGTGCCGGTGCGCGCCGAGCTGCTGCTCGTGCTCGCAGCGCGCGCCGCGCTGATCGAGCAGCGGATCGCGCCGGCTCTGGCCGCGGGCAAGGTCATCGTCGCCGACCGCTTCGACCTGTCTACGCTGGCGTACCAGGGTGTCGGCCGCGAGCTCGGCGTCGATGAGGTGGCCCGACTGAACCGCTTCGCGACGGGCGACTTGACGCCTGACCTCACGGTCTACCTGGATGTGCCGGTTTCGTTGGGGCGCGCCCGCCGTGGCGCATGGGAGGAGGGCGATCGCATCGAACGAGCCGGCCGCGCGTTCCACGAGCGCGTGGCCGGGGCATACGCCTTGCTCGCTGACCAACGTACCGACATCGAGCGTGTCGATGCGACGGCCCCGGCCGCTTCGGTTCATGGCACCGTGCTCGAGCGGTTGCGCGCGCGGTTTCCAGAAACCTTCGCGCGCGCGACGGGTTAGTATCGAGACACCTTGTAGTCTCAGCGCCTGGAGGGCGGATGAAGATCAGACGGACCATTCTCGCACCCGTTACCGTGGCGCTGTTCGCGCTCGCGACGGGCGGCTGGCTCCTGCAGCGTGGCGTCGAGCCCGGGCGCAACGTCTACGCCAATGCGCGCATCTTCAACGAAGTCATGCGCTACGTATCCGAGGGGTTCGTCGACGCGAAGGACGACTCGGAGCTGTATCGCATGGCAATCGACGGGCTGCTCCAGGAGCTCGGCGATCCGCACACCAGTTTCATGCCCGCCGAGGAATATGAGGAGCTCCGCATCGCGACGCAGGGCGAGTATGGTGGTGTCGGGATCTCCATCCTCGCGAGACGGGGTTGGATCTCGGTGATCACACTGCTACCGGGTCAGCCAGGTGAGCGGGCGGGCCTACGCCCAGGTGACCAGATCATCGAGGTCGACGGCGTGTCGACACGCGATTGGACGACGGACCGAGCGGTCGCGGTGCTGCGTGGGCCGAAAGGGGAGCCTGTCGATCTGAAAATTGCGCGGATCGGCGTCACTGAACCCATTCCGATCCGAGTCGTGCGGGATGAAATCCACCTCGAGGCTGTCCCGACCGCTTACATGATGGATGACGAAATCGGTTATGTCGAACTGACGGGCTTCAGTGAGAGCTCGACTGACGAGTTGAAGGCCGCAGTGACTCGGCTGCGCTCGGAAGGTGCGACCGGGATCGTCGTCGACATGCGGTCGAACTCGGGCGGGTTGCTGGATCAGGGCGTCGCGGTGTCAGACCTGTTCCTCGATCGCGGGGAGCTAGTGGTCGAAACGAAGGGGCGGCGGAGCGACCAGAACCATAGTCTGGCGACGGCGAATCCGGACGCGTTTCCGGGGCTGCCCGTGGTGCTCCTAGTCAGTGGGCGGAGCGCGTCGGCGACCGAGATCGTTGCGGGTGCGCTGCAAGATCACGATCGTGCGCTCGTGTTGGGGCGGGTCACGTACGGAAAGGGCTCGGTTCAGACGGTGCTTCGCCTCCCGGATAACAACTGGCTAAAGCTGACCACGGCGCGGTGGTACACGCCGTCCGGGCGCAGCATCCAGAGGCCGTTCGGCACGGATCTCCCGATCGAGCAGATGATGGATTCGGATGTGGATCTCGATGGCACGTCAATGACGGAGGCTGATTCCGTGGATCGGCCGGAATACCGGACCGATGAGGGCCGTATCGTCTACGGTGGCGGTGGTATCCACCCAGATCTGGTCGTTCCACCGGACACGCTCACGCTCGAAGAGCGCGGGCTCGTGCAATTGGCGAGACGGAACCCGACCAAGTATCGGGATGCCGTTTGGTCGTTCGCGTTGCAGTACAACAAGGATCACCCCGAGCTCGAACCGGGATTCGAAGTGACGCCGCAAATGCTCGACGAGTTCTACATCGCGCTCCAGGAAGCGGGGCTCGGGGTGGAGCGGGAGATCTACGATGACGGGCGTCGTTGGGTCGAGCTCCAGGTCGGGCAGGAGATCACCTACTCGCGGTGGGGTGTGTCCGAGACGCGTAAGCGTGACAATACAACCGACGCGCAGGTTCGCGTCGCGGCCGAGCTGCTGCGGCAGGCGAACGATCCGCAGTCGCTGTTCGCCGCCGCGTCGGCCTATGAAGCGAAGCTGAAGACGGCGAGCGCGGCCGCAGCGCCGGGATCCACACGCTGATCGACCGCGCGCCGCGCACAACATGGCGCTGACGGCGCTCGTAGCCCTTGCGGGGGTCGGCGTCGCCGTCGGCTTCCTGTCGGGGCTGGTCGGAACAGGAGGAGGAGTACTCATCGTTCGCTGCGGGGTTTTGCGGCAAGTGCGCTGAGATACCGAAAAGCGTGAAACGGCCGCGGGTTAGGTTTGATTCCTTCCCGCGGCCGTTCTGCGTTCGTTTGCAGGCTTTTTTAGGCGTTTGCGGCTGGTCTTGCCCCGGCCTTGCCCCGCGTCGCCTCATGCTCGAGCAGCGCATCCACGTGCTGGTCGGCGAGGTGGGTGTACTTCATCGTCGTCGCGATGTTCGCGCCCGACCGCGTGCTGTACGTGCACGACGCTCGCGCGGCGAGCCATTTGGTGACCCGGCGGTGCCCGAGGTCGTGTTGCCGGAAACTGGTGGCGATGCTGGCCCGCCTCGCGGCACCCGCGACCGCGCGCCGCAGGCTATGGATCCGCTCGCCGCATTCGGCGTGGCCGTTCCGCCGGACGTGATGGAATACCCACGGCGAACCGCTGAACCGCAAAGATGCGCGCGAGATCGCGCACGCGTTCCGGCTCGGATTCAATTGGCTCCTGGCCAACCGCGAGATCGGTGGGACCACGACGGCCGTTTGCCGGCCGACCCGCCGGCCAACCGCGATCTCGAGGGGACACACGACCATGGACAGCTGACGCCTGCCTGCTACATTTATCGGTGCCTCGGGTGCCCATTCCCACCGCCCGGGCGAGGCTGGCTCACGCGAGAGCGTCCCCGCAAACACTTCTAAATACATGTAAGCTAGTGGGTTATAGGCCACAGAGACCGGCTGACCGGGAACCAAAAGGCATGGCCCGCGTATTGCTCCTTGCGTCGGGTGGTAGCACGGTGCTACCGTAGGGGCTCCTCATGGCGAAGAGGGAACCGACCTACGACCTGAACACGATCCAGGAGAAAATCCGGCTTGGGGAGGTTTTAATTACCCCCATGGCGCATCAGGGCCTTGCGGACCTTTACCTGGACCCGTCCGATATCGAGGCCTGCGTTTGCGCCCTTGAGGAGAGGCACTTCCGAAAGACGATGGAGTCCGAGAGGCGTCCAGGGCTTTGGCAGGATGTCTACTATTGTCGATACAGGAGCCGCGCCATTTACGTTAAGCTACAGCTCGCGTATGGCAAGGCGGTCGTGATCTCATTCAAACAGGATACATCAGCATGACCGAGACCTGCTACATCTGTGGCGCGTCCGCTGAGCTGGTGTCGGAAACAAGGCCGTTCCGCATCGGCAGTCGGGAGGCCAACGTTCTGCAGGATTTCATGCGCTGCCCGGAATGCGGTGAGGAGTTCCTCCGGCCGGAGCAAGCGACCGAGAACCAACGTCGAGCGGCGCAGGCGATTCGGGTGGAGGAAGGCCTTCTTGCCCCCGAAAGGATCAGGGCTATTCGTGAGCGCCTAAGCCTTTCACAGGAGGCATTCGAGAAGCTGCTCGGAGTGGGACCGAAAACCGCCGTGCGCTGGGAGCGGGGCACGGTTTTCCAGAGCAGGGCGGCCGATTCCTTGCTCCGCGTCGTCGAAGCCCTTCCTGAAGCATCGCGTTTACTTGCTGAGCTACACGACGTTCAGCTGGAGTCGCGCGAAGAGGTGCCGCACGAAGTATCGGAGCAGTTGATGGGCCGCGTCAGGACGGTATTTAGCTCATACCTAGAGGCGAGCGAATTCCAGCGGGCGGCTGACATTTTGAGTGAAACCTACTGGTGGCGGACAAGCGGGGTCCGTGTTGTACTGTATCAGCATGCCCCGGGTCCGTGGTTTTCTACCGGCAAGACCGAAGAGCGGGATGCTCGCAACAGAATCGCGGAGGGGCTCGTTGTCGGATGAGGCTCACCAGCCGGCGCGCGGCGCGGCGGACGTGCGGCTCGAGGGAATCCACCTCCAGTCGGCGGAATTCGAGCGAGTAGGACCAAAAAAAGCAGTGGCTGAAGAGGTCCGCGGGAAGCTCGACCTTACGCTCGCCAGGCCCTCCGAGGATGCTCTTGCGGTTCAACTCGCCCTCCACGCCGAAACGCCGGATTCGTTTAGGGCAGCGATCGCTTATCGCGCGACATTCAGTCGATCAGCGGAGGAGCCACTTGTCGATCCCGAGCAGTTCTGGAGGAACGTCGCCGGCATGGTCGCGCCCAACGTCATGTTCCCGTTCCTGCGCGCTACGTTTAGAACGTTGAGCTCGGAGGCTGGACTCGGTGAACACCTGATCATGGGGCTGATAAACCCGGCGAGAATCTTCAAGCTCGACGAGATCGAAATACCGCCGCCATCGGCCGAAGGCGAACACCAAAGCCCCGAGCAGCAATCCCCGGCTTGAATTTGCCACAAATTTTGCCACGGCCGCCACAACGTAGTCTCCGCGCTCGTGGCACATGTCTCTAGAACCCATTATCGCACTTGCAGTTATCGGCGTCGCCGTCGGCTTCCTGTCGGGGCTGGTCGGAATAGGAGGAGGGGTACTCATCGTGCCCTTCCTCTATTTCTTTTACGCACATCCGCAGTGGAGCGGCGCGGTGGTGGCCGGGCCGCTCCAGGCGACGGTGGCGCACGCGACGAGCTTGTTCATCATCGTGCCGACGGCCGTGCTGGGGACAGTGACGTATTCGCGGGCCCGGCTCGTGGCGTGGCGTGCGGTGGTGCCGCTCGGGGCCGCGGCGATGTTCGCCGCCGCGGCGGGCGCGCAGATCGCGATCCTCATGCCGGCCGATCTGCTCAAGGTCGCGTTCGGTGGTTTCCTCCTCTTCACGGCGTACCAGCTGGTCACGGGGGATTCCGAGCACGAGGCGGTCGGGCCGCTGCGGCTCGGCCCTGCCGTGACCATCCCGAGCGGCATCCTGGTCGGCTTGTTCTCGGCGATGCTCGGCGTCGGCGGCGGGCTCGTCGCGATCCCGTTGCTCATCAGCGTCATGCGGCTCGAGCTGAAACGCGTGGCCGCGACATCGCTCGCTGTGGTCGCTTTCGCGGCCGCGGCGGGAACGGTGACGTACATGGTGACGGGGTCGGGCGTCGCGGGTGGGCCGGCCGGCGGCGTCGGCTACGTCGATGCAGTCCACGCGTTGCCGATCCTGGTCACCTCGATGATCAGCGTGCGCTGGGGCGCGCGCGCGAACCAGCGGTTCCAGCCGAAGCTGCTCCGCTGGATCTTCGGCGCGCTGCTCGTGGTGCTGGGCGGCCGGCTGATTCTCACGAGCCTCGGGCGCCTCTAGAGTGGTCCGTGGCCGAACTGAGTCGCTTGAATGCCAAGGAATCTCGGCCACGGATCCCTAGATCAAGCGCTCTCTGTGCCGCTCGCGCGACCCGGGCGACTGCCGAGCCGCCGGAACCGGGGGGCGGCCGGGCAACCTGAACGCGCAACGCGGAACCCGATTTGACATGGGCCTGGCCCAACTCGCCATGTTTGAAACGGAATCGTGACGTTATCCATGGGCGACGACGAGGCGAGGACCGGCGTTGTTCAGGGCCGGGAAGCGAATGTGAGGCGAGTGTGAGGCGAGCCGAGGTCGAGGTCTGGCGTGGCGCGACGGTCGAGTCCGTGCACCGCGTCAGCGTGGCGGTGGTCGATGTCGAAGGTCGACTGCGTGCGTCGGCCGGCGATCCGGGATTCGTGGCGGTCGCCCGGTCGGCGGTGAAGCCGATCCAGGCGGTGCCGGTGGTCGAAGACGGCGTGGCGGACCGGTTCGCGTTCTCCGAGCGCGAGCTCGCGTTGTGTTGCGCGTCGCACAGCGGCGAGGCCAGCCATGTCGAGCTCGCGTGTTCGATGTTGCGGCGGATCGGCGTGGGCGAGGAGGCGCTGGTGTGTGGGGCGCACGAGCCGATGCACGCGCAGTCCGCGGACGCCTTGAGGGCGGCGGGCCACCCGCCTCGGCAGGTGCACAACAACTGCTCGGGAAAGCATATCGGGATGCTCGCGCTCGCGGTCGCCCACGGCTGGCCGGTGGCCGGCTACGAGCGGGCGGACCATCCCGTGCAGGCGCGGCTGCTCGGCGCGCTGGCGAGCTGGACCGGCGTGGCGGCGGACGAGATCCCGATCGCCGTCGATGGGTGCGGCGTGATCACATACGCGTTGCCGCTGCATCGGCTCGCACGGGCCTTCGCGGCTTTCGCGGCGGGCGCCCGGGCGGGTGATGCGACGCCGCGCCGGATCGTGCGCGCGATGGTCCAGCGCCCCGAGTACGTCGGTGGTACCGGCCGGTTGTGCACGGAGCTCATGCGCGCGGTGCGCGGGCGAATCTTCGCGAAGGGCGGAGCGGAAGGCGTCTACTGCGCCGGCATCCCCGGCGCCGAGCTGGGGATCGCGCTGAAGGTCGAGGACGGCGCCAACCGCGCGGCCGAGCCGGCGCTGATCGGCGTGCTGAGAGCCCTCGGCTTGCTGTCGAACGACGAGATGATGTGGCTCGCGGAGTTCGCCGAGCCGGACGTCAAGAACACGCGTTGGGAGAGCGTCGGCCGTATTCGAGCGCTGATCGACCTCGAGGTGCGGCCGTGAACGAAGCCGAGCGCCGCCTCGTGCAGTTATCCGCGGCGGTCGCGACGCGGGAGACTCGCCACATCGCGCGGGCGCTGGACGAAGCGGCGGCGGGCGCGAGCGCGGCCGAGATCGAGGAAGCCCTGCTCCAGGTCCACTTGTTCCTGGGCTACCCGACGGCGCTCGAGGCGATGCGGCTCTGGCGCGAGCGGGGCGGCGCCGGCGCCTCGCCGTCCGTACGGGCCGCGGACGATCCGGCTGAGTGGCGCGCGCGAGGCGAACGCGTCTGCGCCCGGGTGTACGGCCGGCAGTACGCGCGGTTGCGCGAGTCCGTCGCCCGGCTACACGCCGATCTCGAGCAGTGGATGCTCGTCGAGGGATATGGCAAGGTGTTGGGGCGGCCGGGGCTGGCGCTCCGCGTGCGCGAGCTGTGCATCGTCGCGATCCTGGTGGTGCAGTGGGCTCCTCGCCAGCTCTATGCCCACCTGCGCGGCGCCCTGAACGCGGGCGCCGCCCCGCAGGAGTGCGAGGAGGCGATCGCGCTCGCGGCCGCGTATGCGCCGCAGGCGCAGGCCCCGGCGCTCGAGGTGTGGAGCGAGCTGTCGGCGCGGAAGTCCGCCGCGGACCGAGCCTGAGGCGCGGTGTTCGTCGACTACGCGGAGGTCGAGGTCGCCGCCGGCACGGGCGGGTCGGGCGCCGAGGCGTTTCGCCGGGAGAAGGGCGTAGCGATGGGCGGACCATCAGGTGGCGACGGCGGCCGCGGCGGCAGCGTGATCGTACGGGCGGACGCGCAGCTCGCGACGCTGCTCGACTACCGCTATCAGCAGCACTACCGCGCGGCACGCGGCGAGCACGGCCAGGGGAAGAACCGTACTGGCAAGGACGGGGCTGACCTCGTGCTGCGCGTGCCCGTGGGCACCGTGGTCCGTGACGCCGGGACCGGTGACACGCTCGGTGAGCTTCTCGCGGAGGGCGCGGAGCTGGTCGTGGGGCGCGGCGGCCGGGGCGGCCGCGGCAACGCCGCGTTCGCAACCCCGACGAACCGCGCGCCGCGGCGCTGGGAACCGGGCGTGGAAGGCGAGTCTCGTCGCATCGTGCTCGAGCTGAAGC
>JBOHRM010000168.1:0-1525 GCA_050732715.1 Longimicrobiales bacterium | reverse complement strand
GGCATCGTGCAGCAGGGTGAAGACCCGCAGCGGGCGGCTTCCGAACCGCTCACGTTCTGGCGAGAGAAAAGATTTCCAGGCTGATCATGCAGCGGCTCGTGCCGACCTGCTCACCCGGAGGGAACATGCTCAGAGAACGGTATCTCACACCTGACGGTGTGATCGGCTACCTCGTGGAACGTGGCATCATCACGCCGAATGGTCGGGAAGCGGATGTTCTGCGCGCGATCGCTGATCTGCCGCTGCCGGGTCCCGGCACCCGCGTAGCCCTGTCGCTCGCATTACTCCGGCAGGCGTTGCGGAAAGCGGGGCTGCCGTCAGCACGTAAATGGCATCGTCTCGAGCGCGCGCTGCGAGCGCACCGCGAGATCCTGAGCGGCGGAACGATGCATGATGCCGTCGTCGCGGGCGGCTACCGTGATCAGCTCAGCATGTCGAAGGCGCTTCTAGGCGCGACCGGGTATTGTCCCTGCGCGCTGCACGCCATCGCCTGGCCGCGCCTGGTCGACGCCTGGATCGAACGTCAATCGATGAGGCTTCGGGTACGATTTCTTCCGTTTCGCAAGCAGACCCGCCAACGGGTGCGCGGCGTCTTTCGTGAGACCGCTGAGTGCGGTTCCAACGGACGACCGACGAGGACGATCCGTTAGCCTGACCTGCGCGAGCGTAGCGGCCGGGCTTACCCAGGCCCCCGCGTGACCCACTGCGAACGGCCTCATCCCGGCAACAACCGCACCCCTGACCGTCGGCCTCCACCCACCCCTCCCACCCGGGAAACGGAGGTCGGCGCTGATGCGCCTCCACTCACCAGAGCCAAACAGCTCTCCCTCTCGAGAGTTTCAAATCTACACCCGGGAGCCACGCGTCAAGGATCTCCGGCCGCTACGCGGCCTCCGCCGAGCGACGCTTCGCGCCGTCCTTGACTCGCGGCGCCACCCGGGTGGGGCCCGGGCATTCGCCCGAGAGGGTGGTTGTTTACTTCAACAGATCCAACGGAGGCAACATCATGCCCGCGACGACCCGGACCCACCGCAACGGTTCCCCGCGTTTCACGACGCCCGTCCCCACACCCCACCGTTTCCTCCGGTGTGTGGCATGCGGTACGCGGAAGAAGGAGCGCAACTACGCCCTGTGCTCCGAGTGCTACAAGCTGAACGGCACGCTGGACCGTGCGCTGTTCACGTGCTTCGCTCGCCACACGGAACGCGAAACGACGGAGTACAGCTATCGCACACATCCGGAATTCGCCAAGGCCTGCCGCATCTACGCCCGTCGCGACCGGAAGGCGCGCGCGCTCGCCGCGATCGATGCACGGGTCCCCAAGAACTGGCGCCCGCACGTGGACCCACGCGACCGTCACGAGGATGAGCCATACGACGGCCTCGGCCCGTACGAGCTCGCCGACCTGCTCGATTGGCAGATGGGTCGCGCACAACTGCCGGCGCCCGAGGAATCGGAGCATGGCAGACTCTCGGACGCCGAGATCGCGCGTTGGGACGCTCGCGTGAATGCCTGGGCGCGACGC
>JBOHRM010000167.1:0-7447 GCA_050732715.1 Longimicrobiales bacterium | reverse complement strand
GTCGCGGACCGCGTCAAGCCGACCAGCCGCGATGCGGTCCGACGGCTGCGCGCGCTCGGCGTGGAAGTGTTGATGCTCACGGGTGACGCTCGGTCCGTGGCCGAGGCCGTCGCACGTGAGGTCGGCATCGATCGCGTCTTCGCTGAGGTCCTGCCGGCGGACAAGGCCGCGCTCGTCCGCCGCGTGCGCGAGGACGCGCGCCGCCCGGTCGCCATGGTGGGTGACGGCATCAACGACGCGCCGGCGCTGGCACAGGCCGACGTCGGCATCGCGATCGGCACGGGGACCGACGTCGCCCTCGAGGCGTCCGACGTGACACTCGTCTCGGCGGACTTGACCGGTGTGCCGCTCGCGATCGAGCTGTCGCGCCGAACGCTCGGGGTGATCCGCCAGAACCTGTTCTGGGCGTTCATCTACAACGTGCTCGCGATCCCGATCGCGGCCGGCGCGCTCTATCCCGCGTTCGGCGTGCTGCTGTCACCCGTATTCGCGGCCGGCGCGATGGCGTTCAGCTCGATCAGCGTCGTTGCGAACTCGCTGCGTCTTCGCATCGCGGCCGCACCGGCCGCCCAACACGGACCCACGCTTCGATCACCGCTGGCCCGATCGACGGCACGTGCGCGAGTGGGCGGAGTGCGGTAGCATTCAGTTCAACTCGACGAAGTAAACGAGACGGAGGCTTCATGGCGACCGCGGTCTTGAAGGTGAGCGGAATGAGTTGTGACCACTGCGTGCGTGCCGTGAGGGAAGCGCTCGAACGCGTCGACGGCGTCGCGAGCGCGAGGGTCGATCTCGAGGCGGGCCGGGCGGTCATCGAATACAGCGAGGGCAGTGTCACGGCGCGCGCGCTCGCGGGCGTCGTGATGGATGAGGGCTACACCGCGGAGGAGATCCCATGACCCAGGCCCCCCGCACGACCGAGTCGATCAGCCGCGATCACGAGACGATCCGCGACATCATGCAGCAGATCCGAACGCGGCTGACCGTGCCGGACCGAGCGACGCTCGCCGTCGGGCTCGTTGGCCATCTCGCGACAATGATGAACGGCCGTCAGATCGAGAAGCTGGTCGGGCAGCTGCGCGAGGAGGTCGACCGCGTGCGCGACGTGCCACCCGCGCGTCGCGCGGCTGATCCCGAGAGCTCCACTCCGCCGTCCGAATCGAGCGGCGGCGCCGCCTCACCCTAGCCCCTCTCCCGTGATGTATTCGACTTGTTACTGTTGTCACTCTTGACGTTAGACGATCGCCCCGCGAGCTTTTCGTCGTCGAACCCGCAGCGAGCCGGCTCCCCGCCCGGATCGCGGTGATCCGCGCGATCGTAGTGATTTGCGCTCGTATCGAGCCCAGCCGAAAGTACGCTTTGATATTCAGTAGTCGAGATCCCATCTGTCTCGGCGTCATCTTGGTGTCGATCACTCTGCTCGTTCGGCCGGCCCGCGCGCAGGACGCCCTTTTCGAGAGCTGCCGGCAGGTCGACGTGCCCGCTCACGTCGACAATCCGAGAGTCCGGTTCATCATTGAGCCGGAGCTCCGGAACCTCTGTGGCCAGGTCGTCACCACCATGGCGCGCGTGCAGCCGGTCCTGGGCATCGTGTTCTCGGGCGGGAACCCCGTCCTCGGAACGGCCTCGGCGCTCGGCAGCCGCTCCGGTGTTCCTCGCATCAGCATCACGGGCCGCGTCAACGTGGCCGTCGCCGAGGTGCCGGACCTGATTGATCACAACGTGGGTCGGCTGACCGACGATACGCAGGCGATCCAGGCGCTCGAGACCTCGCGGTACCCGGTCCCGTCCGTTCAGGTCGACCTCGCGATGGGCGTGCTGGATGGATTCTCGATCACGCCGCTGATCGGCGGCGTCGGCGCGATCGATCTGCTCGGCAGCCTATCGTTCGTGCCCGCCGTGCGCGACTTCGGACTCCAAGACGTGGTCCTGAACGTCGGTGGCGGCGTGCGCGTCGGCCTCATCGAGGGCGGCGCGCTCGTCCCGGGCGTCTCGATCTCGGGCATGTATCGGAGGCTGAGCGACATTACCTTCGGCAACATGCAACAAGGTGATGCCGCGCAGGTTCGAACGAACCTGAACACTTGGAGCGCGCGCGCCGTCGTCAGCAAGGGCCTGCCGATGCTCGACCTCGCCGCGGGCGCCGGCATCGACCGCTACAGCGGCGACGTCGAGTTCGGCTGGGCGCTCGATTGTTCGATCGACGAGTGCCTCGACGCGAACGGCGGCCAACCGCTCATCGTCTCGGGCAACGCCGTCGGCCGGCTGAACACGACGGCGTGGACCCTATTCGGCAACGTCGGCGTCAACTTGGCCCTGCTGAAGATCGTCGGCGAAGTCGGCTACCAGCGGCTCACCGACCCGCATCGACTCGATCCTCACATCGATGTCCAGACCGGCCGCCTTCTCGACGACGAGCTCGGCGGCGGAAACATCTTCACCAGCCTCGGCCTGCGGCTGGCACTCTAGTGATCCGTGGCACTAGCGAGAGTGCGCCGTGGTCGTCTCGCCGGCCTCGATGAGCGCGGTGAGCTCGTGGGCGCGGGCCTCGGCGTCGGCGTAGCCGACATCCACGATGCGGGCGATGTAGTCGGGTTGGAACATGAGCATGCTGAGCAGGTCGGGGCTTTGCACCTCGCGAGTGCCCAGACCGCGGATCATGAAGCGGAACGCTCTGGGCAGCTGCGGCTCGAAGTCGGCGGCGAGCGCGCCGAGGTCGATCGACGGGCGGAGCACGAGCAGGTCGACGTGGCGCATACCGTCTCGTCTTTCGGGCGGCAGCTCGGCGAGTAGCCGATTGATGCGCTCGAGCCGGACGGCGTCATGGTCGACGAGGTCGAGGAAGACCGCGTTCAGTAACATGCCGAGCACTTGCGCGGGCGGCGGGTAGCCGACGATCGCGGGTGCGTCGGACTCGGACTGCGACCGTTCGTAGCGTGTCGAGATTGCGAGGAGCCGGTCCGCGCCGAGATGCAGCGCGGGCGAGAGCGGCGCGATCAGCCGGATGCCGCCATCGCCGTACCACATGTCGCCGATGCGTACGGCGGGGAAGAAGATCGGCAGCGCCGCGGAGGCCATGACGTGGTCGACCGTGATGCGTGTGAGCTCGGCGCGACGCAACGGCCGGATCCAGCGCTCGACATCACGCCCCTGCACGAACGAGATCGTTTGACCGGTGGTGTAGGACGTCGCGACGACCGCGATCGCGTCGAGCGTGCCGCGATTGAGGTTGTACTCGACGCCGGGCAGCTTGCCGCCGATGTCGACGAGCACCTCATCGAGCAGCGCGCGGAGCGGCGATGTGTCGAGGAACCCGCGCACGTCCGGCGTCGCCTTCGTGCCGCCGGCTACGAGGCGGACGCCCCAGCGGACGGCGGTGCTCAACATCGTGATGGCGTCGACCCGGAACACCTTCGCGGGTGTCAGCTCGAGCCACAGCGCGGTCAGCTCATCGACGGCCTGACGGAACGTGCCATGATGCGCCGCGATCTTCGTGGTGTTGACCGCACCGGCCGAGACGCCCGTGAGCACGGGCACGTGAAGCTCGGGGTAGCGCTGCGCGAGCCAGCGGAGCACACCGACCTGATAGGCGCCGCGCGCGCCGCCGCCGGTGAGGACGAACCCGAGTTTCGACTTTGCACTCATACTAGGCGCGGCACCACGCGTCTCGTTCGATTCCTGACGGAACCCGGAATCAGCCCCCTGCGCAATCTCGTCGCCGCGGAAGCCCCCCTCACCCTGACCCTCTCCCCCGATCGGAGGGAGGGCACCCACTCCCGCGGTCCTGGCGAATACGCCGACGCACGCCGCCGCGGAGCCCCATCACCCTAATCCAGTTGCACTTGCCTCACCGCAAGCAGCTCGTTCAGCTCGCGCAGCGAGGCGAGCACGTTCTCAGAGACCCAGCCGTCGACGTTGATCGCCGCGAGCGCTTCGCCGCCCTGCTCGAACCGGGCCTGGTGGTACTCGGCGATGTTCACGCCCGCCGCACCGAGAACCGTGCCGACATGGCCGATCACGCCGGGCACGTCGCGGTTGCGCAGCACGAGAAGGGCGCCATACGGTCGGATGTGGACGTGGAAGTCGTTGACGCGCACGACGCGCGGGTGCGCCGCATCGAGGAGCGCGCCCGCAACGAGTGTCGAGCCGCCGTTGCCCTTCACCTCGACTTCGACGTACTCGGCGTAGTTCGCGTGCTGTGCGAGCCGCGTGCGGCCGAGCGTGATGCCACGGGTCTGCGCGATATGCGCCGCGTTCACGAGGTTGACCGCGCCGCGGCCGACCACCTTGCCGAGCACGCCGACGAGCGCGGCGGCACCGAGCATACGCAGGCCGTCCTCCGCGTCCCCGGCGTAGCGCAGGTCGACGGTCTGGATCGCGCCGTCCGCGAGCGCCGAACCGAGACGGCCGAGCCGCTCGGCCAGGTCGAGCAAAGGCCCCAGGCGGCTCATCGTTTCGCCGCCGATCGCGGGCGCATTGACCGCGCGGGAGAGGTCGCCGTTCAGCAGGGTGTCACGCACCGCCTCCGAGATCTCGAGCGCCACGTTCTGTTGTGCCTCCGCCGTCGCGGCTCCGAGGTGCGGCGTCAGCACGACGTTCGGCGCCGAGCGCAGCGGATGGTCGGGCGGCAGCGGCTCGTCTGCGAAGACGTCGAGCGCGGCGCCGCCGAGCCGGCCATCCTCGAGCGCACGGCACAGCGCGTCCTCGTCGAGCACACCGCCCCTCGCGGCGTTCACCACGTAGGCGCCCTGCCGCAGCCGAGCGAGCTGGTCCGCGCCGATGAGGCCCGACGTCGCATCGGTCAGCGGCACGTGCAACGACAGGACGTCCGCACGGTCGAGCACCTCATCGAGCGTGGCGAGCTCGATGTCGAGCGTCTTGGCCCGATCGGCCGTCAGGAACGGGTCGTATGCGACGACGTGCATCCCGAACGCCCTCGCGCGACGCGCGACCTCGCCGCCGATCCGGCCGGCGCCCACGAGGCCGAGCGTCTTACCGTGCAGCTCGATGCCGCTGTACGTCTTGCGGTCCCACTCGCCCGCCTTCATCGATCGGTCCGCCGCGGCCAGGCGCCGCGCGGCCGCGAGCAGCAACGCAAACGTCAGCTCGGCGGCGGAGATGGTGTTGCCCGCACGCGCATTGAGCACGGCGATGCCGCGCTCCGTCGCCGCGTCGACATCGATGTTGTCGACGCCGACGCCGGCGCGCCCGATGACGCGCAGCCGGTCCGCGTGCCGTAGCGATTCCCTCGTGATCCGCGATGAGCTGCGCACGATGACGGCTTCGACATCACGTAACGCGTCGGCGAGCTGGTCCGGGGAGAGGCCCGAACGTTGAATCACGTCGAAGCGGTCATCGCCGACGAGCGGCGTGAGGCCGCCGGCGACGATCGCATCGGCGATCAACACGCGGAACGTGTCCGCGCGCGCGACACGTGTAGGCTCCTTCCGAGGATCGTCCGGCGCCGCGGCGGACTGGCGAGCCGCGGGCGTGACGGCGGTTCGGTTCATCGCGCTCATTGCAGGGCGTCTTCGAGCGCGTCGAGGAGCGCCTCGAGCTCGACGAGCGTGTGGTCTCCCATGTGTCCGATGCGGAACGTCGTCTCGCGCAGCTTGCCGTAGCCGGTCGCGATTCGGAACCCGCGCTCGGCGGCCGCGGCGGCGAGACGCGGTCCGGTCCAGCCATCGGGGAGCCGTACCGTCGTGACGGTAGGCGATCGGTAGCCCTCGGGCGCGAGCACCTCGAGGCCGATGCCGCGCGCTTTCATCTCCTCGACCCATGCGTACGTGCGCTCAGCCATCTCCGCGTGCCGGCGCCACCGTCCCTCGATCGTCTCTTCACGAATCGCCGCGAGTTGGGCCGCGAGCGCGTACATCAGCGAGACCGCGGGCGTGTTCGGCGTCTGGTTCTTCTGGATATTCCTCTCGAACTCGATGAAGTCGAAGTAGATGCCTCGATTCGGCTTCAGCGCCGCGCGCTCGAGCACGTTCGTTTGCGCCACGCCCAGCGCGAGACCCGGCGGCAGTGCGAACGCCTTCTGTGAGCCCGTCACGATGACGTCGAGCGCCCACGCATCCGTGTACACCGGCGCGCCGGCGAGACCCGACACACTGTCGACGAGGATCACGACGTCGTCCGCGCCGTGCACGACTTCGGTCAGCTCGCGGATCGGGTTGAGCACACCGGTCGACGTTTCCGAGTGCACGACCGTCACGGCGTCATAGTCGCCCTGGCGCAATGCGTCCTCGAGCGTCTCGGGCGTGTTCGCCGCGCCCCACTCGACCTCGAGCCGATCGGCTTCGAGCCCGTTGGCGAGCGCGATGCGGTAGAACCGCTCGCTGAACGCGCCGTTCACCAGGGAGAGCACACGGCGGCGTGCGGCGTTGCGTACGGCGGCCTCCATCATGCCCGTGCCCGACGACACGGCGACGTACACGGGGCGCTCGGTTTGGAACACCTCGCGGAGCGTTGGCTGGATCTCGGCGATCAGCTCCTCCATCTCGGGCGCGCGGTGTCC
Source organism: Longimicrobiales bacterium (assembly GCA_050732715.1). GTDB lineage: Bacteria > Gemmatimonadota > Gemmatimonadetes > Longimicrobiales > RSA9 > JBOHRM01. The sequence continues at coordinate 930 of JBOHRM010000167.1, read as the reverse complement.
GATCATCGGGCGCACCATCGCCTCGAAGACATGCGGTTTGACTTCCGTGGGGCCCGGCACGAAAAACCGGCCGAGCTCCGCCCTCACCCCACGCAACGCGCGTTGCGTGGGGACCCCGTTCGACTGCTGCGCGGTTTGCATCAATTCTCCGTGTTCGAATATCCATCTCGGCTGACGGCCTGGCGTGCTTCCGCCACGTCCATCAGCTCGAGTCCTTTGTTGAACAATACGAGTGCGTCGGGGTCCTCCGGCGGCCGGCCCACGAGGATGAACGCCAGCGCCGGCGCGAGTGAACGCCACGGCAGCGCGGCGTCCGCGCCGACCACCACCTCTTTGCGTTCGACGACGCCGCTGTACGCGATGAACGTATCGACGTCTTCGGCCGCCTCGAGGTCGGTGATGCCGTCACCGATCAGGACCAGCGGCCGCGGCAGTCGCTCGCGCCACAGCGCCAGCAGGTCCGCCTTCCCGCCCGATCGCGTCAGCATCGAATCCCTGTCGAAGCCGGCATAGCTGCCGTCCTCATCGAAGTAGATGTCGACGGCCGCGACGTGCTCGGCCGGGATGCCGAGCTCGCGTGCGACGCCCACCACGGCGGGCCGCAGGCCGGCGCTCGCGATGCGTGTCTCCCACCCTTCCGAGCGCAGTGCGGCCACGAGCTCGCGCGCGTCCGGCACGAGCGCCGCGATGTACTCGACGGCGAGCGCGTCGACACGATCGCGCGTGGGCCGCACCAGTTCGAGCCGCCGCGCGTAGACCTCTTCGAGCGCGACTTCGCCGTTCATCGCCGCTTCGGTCAGCTGTTCGATCTCGTCGTGGTGCTCGCGGGCGAGCGCGGTGATGCCTTCGATCGTGACCAGTGTCGAGTCGCAGTCGAAGACGACAGTGCCAATGGCGCGCGGCGGGCGCGTCACCGGTGACACCGGTCGG
>JBOHRM010000166.1:0-10694 GCA_050732715.1 Longimicrobiales bacterium | reverse complement strand
CGCACGCGCGAGATCGGCATCCGCCTCGCGCTCGGTGCATCGCGAACGAACATCGCGCGGCTCGTCCTCCGTCACGCGCTCGCGCCCGCATTGCTCGGCGTCGCCGGAGGATTGCTCGCATCCGTCGCCGCGACCCGTGCGATGCGCAGCCTGCTGTTCGAGGTCGAGCCGACGGACCCGCTTGTGCTCGGCGCCGTCAGCGTGCTGCTGCTCGCGGTGGCAACGCTCGCGAGTCTCTTGCCCGCGCGGAGGGCGATGCGGGTCAACCCCACCGAGGTGCTTCGCAACGAGTAGGCAGGGACATCGTCGGTTGTGGTATAGGCGGGTTCACGGCTTCCCCCAGACGGCGCTTCAAACGCATCGCCGAAGCGTCGATTCGTGCGTTCGGCGGCGGCCAGCTGAGGCCAACCTCGCCGAAGCACAACGGTGGTTCGGTTGGGCGCGCGAGGACCTCACGCTAGCGGAACATATCGCCGCCGATCCCGAGCAGATGATGTGGTTGTCGCACTCAACACGGCCCGCGCAGTGGTTGAGTCAGCTGCCGAGTCTCTCCGCATCAAATCAGAATAGGCAGTCGCGAAACATCACCGCGACACATCCAGAGAAGAAGTCGGCTGCTCCGCGTCGGCACGGCTGCGAGCCTGTTGCCTGCGCGAAGGGCAACACGGGTGAACCCGATCGACGTGCTGCCGGCGGAGTCTGGCTGCTGCCGCGCTAGGCATTCGGTGGCGCCCGGTCCCGAGTGTCGGACCGGCTGCCGCCGAGCCCGCCACTTGACACACGCGGGCGGATCGCGTATCCACTTCCCACACCAGGTGTGGTATGCAAGTGGCAATTCGACGACGCGTGGGTCGAACATGGGGATCGACGAACGATCGACAGACCTGCTGCAAGGCACGTTGGACGTGCTGGTGCTGCGGACGTTGGAGCACGGGCCGACGCACGGTTATGGTGTTTCGCGTTGGATCCGGGAGCGGACGAACGGGGTGCTCGACGTGCGGGATGCGGCGCTGTACAAGGCGCTGCGCAGGCTCGAGCGGCGCAGCTGGGTGAAGGCGGAGTGGGGGTTGTCGGAGAACAATCGTCGCGCGCGCTACTACGCGTTGACGAAGGCGGGCACGCGTCAGCTGGACCGAGAGGCTACGGCGTGGCGGCGCTACGCTGATGCGGTGTTCGCGGTGCTCGGTCCGCGTGCCACGGAGGCGTGACGCGTGGCGGAGCGCGCTCACGCGGCGCATCGCGCCGACCTGACCCCGACAGGGAAGTAGTTCCGTGGAGCCGGGTGACGACGCTGGCCGGCGGGGAGCGATTCGCCGCTTCCTGGCTTGGCCTCGGCGGGACCATACGCGGATTCGCGCGGAGGTCGATGAGGAGATCGCGTTTCACCTCGAGATGCGGGCTCACGAGCTGATCGAGCAGGGTCGTTCGGCCGAGGCGGCCGGGGAGCAGGCGGAGCGCGAGTTCGGCGATTTGATCGAAGCGCGGAAGGACCTCATGGCGAGCGACGTACGCGAACACCGTAGGCGACGCTGGTCCGATGCCGCGAGCGACGCGGTGCGCGACGTTCGTCTCGCGGCGCGGGGTCTCGCGCGCGCGCCGCTCTTCACCGCGGTCGCGGTGTCGACGCTCGGTTTGGGGGTCGGCGCGAACACGGCGTTGTTCAGCCTGGTGGATGGCGTGTTGCTGAAGCCGCTGCCGTATCGGGAGCCGGAACGGCTGGTGGCGTTCTCGGAGACTTTCCTGAACGCCGAGTTCGCATTGGTGCGCGAGCGGGCGCGGTCGTATGGGGGTCTGGCGGCGTACGTCGAGGGGCGCGAGCTCGCGATCGCCGGCGCCGGAGACCCAGTGCAAGTGACGGGTGCGTTCGCGTCCGCGAACTTGCTCGACGTGCTCGGCGCCACGCCAGCGCTCGGCCGCGGCTTCGCGGCCGAGCATGAGGGGCTGGGTGGCGATCCGGTTGCGCTGTTGTCCCACGGGCTCGCGACCGACCTGTTCGGCGACGCCGCGAGCGCGGTCGGCCGGACGATCCGGGTCGATGGCTTGGCGCGGACGGTGATCAGCGTGATGCCGCCGGCGTTCGCGTTTCCGACATCGCAGACTCGCATCTGGCTGCCGCTGACCCTCGACCCGGCGGATGTCGGCGGCTTCTGGGGTCTGGGCGGCGCGCGGATGGTGGGACGGCTGCAGCCGACCGCCACGGTGGAGCTCGCGCGACGGGAGCTGGTCGCGCTCGCGGCGCAGCTGCGACTCGAGAATCCGCTTTGGACGCCGAACCCGCCGTATCGTGCGGACGTGACCGTCGACCGGCTAGCGGATCGGATCGTCGGTGATGCGCGCACGCCGCTGCTCCTTCTGCTCGGCGCGACCGCGTTCGTCCTGCTCATCGCGTGCGCGAACGTGGGGAATCTCTACGTCGTGCGGATCGCCGCGCGCGAGCGCGATTTCGCCGTCCGCGCGGCGTTGGGCGGCGGCCGAGGACGGATTCTGCGCACGATGGCGCTGGAAGTCATCGTCCTCGCTGCTTGCGGCGGTGGGGCCGGCCTCTTGCTCGCCTATCTCGGGCTCGGCGCGCTATTGCCGTTCCTGCCCGCGGACATCCCACGCCTCGATCAAGTCGCAATGGACGGCCGCGTGCTCGGCTTCGCGGCCGCTTCGGCGTTTGTTGCCGCGATGCTGTTCTCGTTCTTGCCCGTCACCCGTTTGCTGGGCGGCACGCCGCGGAGCGCGCTCCAGGAGGGCGGCCGCGGCACGGGCGAGAGCCGCCGGATGCGCCAGGCCACGCGGGCCGTCGTCGTGGCCGAGGTGGCGCTCGCCGTCGTGCTGCTGCTCGGTGCGACCCTGCTCGCCCGCAGCCTCGCCGTGCTCTACGCAATCGACCCGGGCTTCCGTCCGGAAGGCGTGACGGCCGCGCGTATCAGCGCGGCACCACGGCACCTGCCGAGCGATGCCGCCAGACGCACGTTCTACGCACGAATCATGGATCGCATCGCGGCGTCGCCGGGCGTAAACGACGTCGCCGTAGGCGTCAATCTCATGTTCGACCACTCGCGAACGATTGCGGCCGCCGTCGAGCACGTGACGACCGATGCGGACGAGCTCCCCACGTTCAACTTCCGGCCCATCTCACCCAACTTCTTCCGCGTGCTCGAGATTCCGCTGCTGGCCGGACGCGCGTTCACCGCCGCGGACCGAGCCGATGCGCCGCCGGTCGCGATCGTAGACGAGATCGCGGCGAGACGGTTCTGGCCCGGCGAGGACCCCGTGGGCAAGCGAGTCGGCCGGCCGTGGATGAACGAGTGGCTGACCATCGTCGGCGTCGTCGGCGCCGTGAAGAACGGGGACCTCACGGCCGAGCCGCTGCCCTCGATCTACGTCCCGTTCGCGCAGGACCCGGGCGAGTCGTCGACTCTCGCGATTCGGGCCGACCGTTCCGCCGGTGATCTGGCTGCCATCGTCCGCTCCGCCGTTCAGGAGGCGAATCCCGAGATTCCGGTATCCGACGTGCGCAGCCTCGAGGGACTCGTTCGTGGCTCGGTATCCGATTCACGCGCCGTGACCTGGTTGCTGTCGGCCTTCGCCGGGCTCGCGTTGCTGCTCGGCGGGCTCGGGATTTACGGCGTGCTCGCCTCTTCGGTACAGCACCGCAGCCGCGAGATCGGGGTGCGACTCGCCCTCGGCGCGAGGCCGTCGCAGGTCCGTGCGCTCGTGCTGCGTGATGGCGCGATGCTCGTCCTCCTGGGCATCGGGCTCGGTGTGCCGTCCGCGCTGCTGCTCGGCCGCGCGCTCCAGGGCCTCCTCTACGGTGTCGGCACCAGTGACGCGGTCAGCCTCATCATCGCACCGGCGGTGCTCGGTGCCGCCGGTCTACTGGCGGCCTTCCTGCCCGCACTGCGCGCGAGCCGCGTCGATCCAGCCACCACGCTCCGCACCGAATGACAGCCCGACGAAGGTCATCCCTCGTGACGACGACGAGATCAGGGACCGGCAGGGCTGCAGATGCAGGACGGACGCGACGCGGGCGTAGTTCGCCGGCGGGGCGGCGCGGTCCGGCGATGTGTGAACCGGAGCACTTTAGTGGTCCACTAGGCCGTCGATCCCGGCGCGGCGGCCAGCTGGACCATCTCGTCGCGCTGCTTGGAGAGGTACGCCAGCGGGTCGTGCGTGACCGCGCCGGCCGGCAGCCACGACCAGAGCGGGCCGAGGTCGCGCCGGATGCGCTGCACGTAGAAGTCCGGCACCTCGGCGGTCTCGCCCTCGAAGAATGCACGGACGGAGCGATCGGTGTCGAGCAGCCGGCGGATGGCGGTGTAGTGGCGGATACGGCCGAACCCCTCGGATGACACGCCGCGTACCAGGTTCATCCACGTCGCGAAGCCGCGCTGCGTGCCGCGCGCCCGCCGCGCCATCGTGCTCCAGGAGAACGAGTATTTCGTCAGGTCGATGAGGCGGTCGTAGAACTCCGTCCACGCGTAGTTCTTCGGCCGCACGTTCATCGCGTGGCTGTTGTTGAGGAAATGGAACGGGAACGGCAGCACGCGGCCGGCGCGCTGAAGCTCGAGGTTGAGCGGCGCGGCCTCGCCGAACGCGCTGAGCAGCGAGTAGCCGGGGAACGCGCCTGGCGTGCGGTCGAGGAACCGCTTGGTCAGCTCGAACGGCTCGCCGCCGACGTCGTCATCCAGGCCGAGCACGAAGTTGGTCTGGACGTACGGGATGTGCTCGAGGATGCGATTCACGTGATCCGAGACCTGCTCGACCTTCTCGATCCCTTGCTTGCGCCCCGTCTTCGACTTGTTGCCCAGCGAGAACCAAGACTCGATGCCCGGCAACATCGCCTTGAAGCCCGCTGCGCGCAGCCGCTTCAGGTTTGGCTCGGACAGCAACGAGAGGCTGCTCTCGGCGCCGAACACGACGGCCCCGGGCGGCACGGCCTCCTCGATCGCGGTGAGAGAGTCATCGAACCGTACGCCGAAGTTGGGGTCGTGCCAGCCGACGTACGGTTGCGGCACCGTGCGCATGAGGAAGCGGAGATCCTCGCGGATCTGATCGCAGCTCATCGGCTGGTACGGCACCACCGAGTCGATGCAGAAGCAGCACGTGTACGGGCAGCCGAGGCTGCCGATCATCGGCACCACCTTGATGCGCGTGGGGCATTTGTCGAGCGTCGGCGCGATGAACTTCCAGCGCTCGCGCACGCCCGGCAGCTGCGCGGGCTGGCGGTTCGCGGCGAGCTGGACGCCGAGCGGCCGGTGTGGCGCGCGATCGTCGAGCACCTGCTCGATCACGTTCCGATCCGTGAAGCCGAGCACGTAGTCGAAATACTTGCGCGCGTCATCCGGGTAGCAGCGCGCGTGCGGCCCGCCGAGCACGGTCACGGCACCGCGCTGGCGGAACAGGTTGCTGATGGCGTAGGCCAGCTGCGCGGCCTGGGTGAACGCGCCGATGAACAGCACGTCCAACCGGTCCGGCAGCTCGGACAGCAGGTCCTCGGCGCCCGTGTAGCAGACGAACCGCACGTCGTGACCGTGCTCCTCGCACCATACGGCGACCGCCTGGGGCATCACGCTGGCCAGGCTCGGGTTCATCACCCGGGCGTACAGCGCCCGCGTCGGCGCCTTCGTCACGAGGTCCACGATCCCGATTCGCGCTTTCCGCATGGCTCGTCTCGCTCGACCGCCTCGCGCTGCCGCCGCGGGCGACCAATTCGTGAGCGCCGCGGCCGGGAGCACGGACGTGTCTCGCTCGGCCGTTCCGATCGGCGTAGGGCTGAGAACGGTCAATCCCGCGCGGCGTTGCGGTTCGGCGGGGAGAAAGGCTTTCGCGCGACGACCGTTTACGCGAAAGGTGGGCTTCCGGCGCCCGCGGCGCCAGGCCGAGGGCGACACGACCGCGCTGGCTGGCGATATTGGCGACGGCGCTGACGGCGCGAGACCGGCGCCACGGGCTCGCCCCGTCTCGCCCGATGTCGAGGCGACAGGGCGCAAGATCGTGATGTGGATGGCCGAGATGCTTGCAGTGTTCGTCGCCGTGATAGGCTGGCTGGTCAGACGAAACGACGGACCCACGAAAGCGGGTCCCCACTTCGACTACATCGGAGGATCGTCAGGAATCGGTTCCGCAGATAGTGTGAACCGGACCACGCGATCCACGTCGGTGTCCGCCTCGCGAATGACGCCGGTGACGTAGTTCGCGCCGAAGAACGGAGGCGGTTCACGGGTCAGCGGTGCCCGCAATACGACTCGCCTGCGCAGCTCGCCGTCGTGATCGAAAACGTCATAGAACCGCGATTCCGACTGGCCTTCGGGTGGCCACCGTTCGACCCAGATCGCGCTGTCCGTTGCGACGTGGATCCCGATGATCGGCGGCAGTGTGACCGGCAGCCGCCGTTCGCGTACGCCCGGGCCGAGGCCCACCACCTGATCGATCGGCACGGGCAACGAGTCGAGGCGCAAGGCGAGCGCGCGAGCGCTGTCCTCGCGCTCGGCACCCGGGATCTCGGCCGGATCGGCCGTGGGACCGCGAATCACGCGAAGCGTGTCCCCGTTCGTGCCGGTCTCGATCAGCGCGTACTCGGCGCCGCTCGAGCTGAGGATCGTTCCGGCGTGAGTCACGTCCCACACGGGAACGGGCGCGAACGGCACGTAGCTCAACCCGTCGAGGAGACGGCCGGTCCCGGCGCTGACCCGATAGGATGCCTGACGCCGGGCGGTCAGCATCGGGTACGGCGGGACTTCGAGCGTGTCGGCCATTCGCGTGCCGTCGCGGAAGGGAACGTAGAAGAAGCGCGGATGCTCGTCCCGGCGGAACACGTAGTCGGGGTAGTAAGTACTCGCCCGTGTCGCCGACGCGGCTCCTGGTGGGTGCCAGGTTGCCGTAACCCTCCAGCGACCATATCGCCGCGACCGAATCGGCCACGTTCCCAGTCCCAGCGGCGGACGTGAACACCGTGATGCGTGAGTCATCTCGAATGTAGATCGTGCCGTCTGGCCCCGTCGTGATGTCCGCCGGCCAGCCGGCGATCTCGCCCGGGCCTTCGCCTTCCCGCGCGATCTGCTTCACGAACCGGCCTGAGCCGTCATAGACGCGCACGGTCGCGCCGATCCGATCGCCGACATAGATGAAACCGGCGTCGTCGACGGCGACGGTCCAGATGTCGCCGAACAGATAATTCGGATCGCCCTCGACAACCCCGATCGTCACATCGGGATCGATCGCCAGCGCCTCCTGAGCATCCGTCGTCGACGATCCACCGTCCGGTGCACAGGCCACGCCGCGAATGCTTACCACCGCGGCGAGAACGCCACCGGTGAGTTTCGACCGCATCACGTGTCGCCTCCTGAGCTCGTCGCGGTTGACGACGGGCGTGTCGGCACCGCGGACATCCGCATTGTTGGAGAGCGAGCGGTCGTCGCCCTTCAAAACCGTCGGGAAATGCCCAACCCGAGCTCCCCCAGGCTGCCGACCCAGGGATCGATGCTTCGCACGCGCCCCTCTGCCAGAAGCCCCCAGCTTCCGCGGAGATCCACTCGAAATCCCAGGGCCGCGGAGAGCGACAATTCGATCGAATTGTCGCCACGCCAGATCAACCAAGCCGCACCGGCGCCGGCGCCGAGATAGGGCCGGAAAGGACCTCGCACGGGCTCGAACTGAAGCTGGGCCTCCGGGATGAGGTGGCGGACCCGATCGTCGCTCTGGGCCGTGTAGTGAAAGTAATGGAGACCAGCTTCGAGCACGAGGAAGCGAATGGGGCGCGCGTCGAATCGGGCCCCCGAAAACCACGCGTTCCCGACGCCGCTCAGATCGTATGACGACGCTCCGGCCAGAACGGTCACGCCCGAGCTCTGGCCCATAGCCGTGCCGGCCCAACCTCCGAAAGCGAACATCGCGACGACGAGTACCAGGAATCTCATTGCTCGACGGCCCGGAACCATGTCTACCCCCTGTAGCAGTACGTGAATGTCATGCGACGACGACTTGCGCGCTCATTTGCTCCCACACGATGAATTCGAGCTCTCCTCACGTATAACTGCCACAGCCCCCTGATCAGAACGCCCGTCGCCACGCTGGCGCAACAGCCAATCCGCGCAGTCCGCTCCCGCCCTGCGGATGGCCAATCCCGCTATGTTTGCGCCGGAAGGGCGCTGTTAGCTTGTCCGTATGAACACGCCCGAGCGGAACGCCCGAGACCCGTTCGCGCCCGTCACGCGGATCGAGCTAGAGGCGGCACTTGCCACTGCGCTCGAGCCCATCCGTGGAGAGCTGGCTACGCTGCGCTCCGATGTCTCGAGCCTGCAAATCCATGGCGCCACCAAGGCCGATGTCGAGGCGATGGGTCGTAGGATCGTCATGTGGATGGCGGGGATGCTCGCAGTGCTGGTCGCCGTGATGGGCTGGCTCGTCAAACAGAGCTAGGGTGCCGGCGGCGCGGGCCAGGGAAGCGAGCCATTGCGAGAGAAACCTCAGAGGAGGCGAGATGCAGAGGAGGAACGGTGCTCGGGTTGCGGGGCTCGTTGCCGTCGCGTCGCTCGTGGCGTACAGCCCGCAGGTCGGCGCGCAGCGCGCGGACGACTCGGGCTGGAACTGGGCCGATCCGCCCGCGTCGACCGTCGACATTTCCGCGCTGGACCCGGCGCTTCAGGAGGAGACGCGGTACGAGCCCGGTATCGCCGGCGGCCTGTCCGCCATCTTGCCCGGCGCGGGCCAATTCTACAACGATCAGAAGACGAAGGGGATCCTGATGTTCGGGGGCTTCGCGACATCGATCGCCTTTGCTTTCACCGCGGGTTTCGGCCAACTCTCGAAAGCGTGCGCGGATGGAACCGGCGTGCTCGATTCGTGCCCCGACGGGTTCTCGTCGAACGCCGGCTTCTGGATCGGCCTCGGCGCGGCGACCGGAGTGTACGCGTGGAGCATCCTGGATGCGATCGCGGTCGCGAATCGATCGAGCGTGCCTGCTGAAGGCGGCAGACGCGGCGCCGACCTCGAGCTGGGGCCGCGGCTCGAGCACGGGACGCTGGCGCTCGCGGCGGGCATTCACTTGAGGTGGTAGCTCCCATTCGATAGTTCCCTACGGTCATCGCAGGTGCTCGGCCCCCCTATTGCGTACCCATAGGTCGTCTCCTATCTGGCTGTCGACGGATCGGGTTCGTTGTCAGCTGAAGAACGACGCGGCTGCTCCTGACACCCTGGGCCGATGATCGAACCAATGACGAGCGCGTTGATGAAGCAGCGTTTCATGGCATCCGCTCCCGGTCGTCGGACTTGCACGCAGCTTCGTTCAAACTACGTTCTCGCCTCTGGTTAGAGTACTCCCTCACGCGGAGATCGACCGATCATGCGCGTTGTACGCGTGCTCCTCCCCGCCTGCCTCGGCGCTGCCTGCGCGGCCGCGGGCAACGAAAGCGACGCCGAGCCGAGTCAGGCCGGGACCACGCCGGCCGCGGTCCGCCCCGGCGTCGAGGTCTTCGTCGAGAACCCACCCGAGATCGTGCGCGGCAAGCGCGTCGGCCTGATCACGAACCATTCCGGCCGCACGATTGATGGCAAGAGCACCATCGATGCGCTCTACGAGCACGCGGACTTGCGGCTGGTGGCGCTTTTCGCTCCCGAGCACGGGATCCGCGGCACGGCCGACGCGGGGGATCGCATAGAGAGCGGGCGCGACGAGAAGACCGGCCTGCCCGTGCACTCGCTGTACGGCGACACTCAGAAGCCGACGCCCGAGATGCTGCGGGACGTCGACGTGCTGGTCTACGACATCCAGGACGTGGGTGTGCGCCAATACACGTACGAGTCGACGCTGGCGCTGGCGATGGAAGCGGCGGCCGAGGCGGGGATCCCGGTCATCGTGCTCGATCGCCCGAACCCGGTCACTGGAACGATCATCGAAGGCAACATCCTCGAGCCCGGCTTCGAGTCGTTCATCGGCATCTATCCCGTGCTTTCGCGCCACGGCATGACGGTCGGTGAGTTGGCCCGGATGTACAACGAGGAGCAAGGGATCGGCGCCGATCTGACCGTCGTGCCCGCCGAGGGTTGGCGGCGCGACATGTGGTTCGACGAAACGGGCCTGCCGTGGGTCGACCCATCACCGAACCTCAGGCGGCTGGAGGCGGCGATCCATTATCCCGGCACCGTGTTCTTCGAGGCGATCAACGTCGCGGAGGGGCGAGGGACTGATGCCCCGTTCGAGCAGGTCGGCGCGCCGTGGCTGAGGAACGAAGAGCTCGCGGCCGAGATGAACGCGCTGAACCTGCCGGGCATCCGCTTCGAGCCCATCGAGCTCGCCGTCGCCGAAGGCGCGAGGAAGTATCCGGGAGCGCGCGTGAATGGCGTGCGTTTCGTGCTGACCGACCGGGACGTGTACCGCCCGCTCGAGATGTCGCTACTGATGATCGAGCAGATCCGGCGAATGCACCCGGACGAGTTCGAGTGGCGCGGCCCGAGCACGCGAGAGCCGCATAGGCTGACCATCGAGCGCCACGCCGGCACGGCTCGGCTGCACGAAGCGATCGAGGCCGGCACCGTCCGCCAGCTGCTGCGCGAGTGGGAGCGCGACCAGGCGGCGTTCGACGAGCGCCGCGCTCGCTACCTGCTCTACCCGTAGCGGCGAACGTGGATATCGCGGGCCGTGTGGCGCTGGTCACGGGCGCGGGGCGCGGGATCGGCGCGGCGTGCAGCCGCGCGCTCGTCTCGGC
>JBOHRM010000165.1:0-7159 GCA_050732715.1 Longimicrobiales bacterium | reverse complement strand
AGCATCCTCACCCGCCCAAATGCTCATTGTCTGCTCGCGCCGCCGCCATGGTGAGATGAAATGCTGAAGCGACCGGCACGCATCATCGCCGGCGCTGCACTGGGGCTGGCCGTGCTGCTCATGCTCGGCCAGAACGCCGCGATCCTCTACACCGAGACGCTCTGGTTCGGCGAGCTCGGCTTCGCGGACACGTTCTGGAAGCAGGTTTGGATCAGTACGGCCGTTCGAGCGGCGACTGGTGCGGTCACGGCGGCGCTGGTCCTGCTCAACCTCTGGATCGTGGTGCGCCAGCTGGGGCCCGTGCAGCTGCGGCGCCGGTACGGCAACCTCGAGATCGCGGAGCAGGTGCCTCGCAGCGCGGTGCTCGTCGGCGTTGTGCTGACCGCCGTCCTGGCGGGGTGGTGGCTCTCCGGCATGACGTTCGGCGGCGACGCGCCGCTTTCGGTACTGACCTGGCTGAGGCGAGAGCCGTGGGGAGTGCGCGACCCTCTCTTCGGGCGTGACCTCAGCTTCTTCGTCTTCGCGCTGCCGGTCTATTCGCGGATGCTCGATCACCTGCTGCTCACCGGCCTTTGGTGCGTGCTGTTGGCGGTGATCGGCTACGTGCTCGTTGGGGGTGTCCGCATCCACGGCAGCCGCGTCGAGATCGACGAGCAGCCGCGCCTGCATTTCGCGGTGGTGGCCGCCCTGCTCATCCTGTTGTTCGCGGCGCGGTACTGGGTGGGGCGCTACGGGATATTGATGGATGGTGAGGGTTTTGGCGGCGCCATCGGCTACACGGACGTTCATGCTCGGCTGCCCGCGCAGCGTGTGCTGGCCGTGTTCTCCGTCGGCGCCGCCGCGGCGCTCCTCTATGGCGCGTTCCGGCGCGTGTGGTGGCCGCCCGCCGTGGCGGTCGGTGTCCTGCTGGTGGCGAGCGTGGTGCTGGGATACCTGTATCCCTCGGTCGTGCAGAAGCTGCGCGTCGAGCCGACGCAGCTCGAGCGCGAGCGGCCGTATATCGGTTGGAATCTCGAGTTCACCCGGCTGGCGTACGGTCTCGATGCGCTCGACAGGATCGCGTTCATCCCGCGCCAGGGTCGGCTGCGCGACCCCGAGGCCGCCAGCTCGGCCGTGAGTCGGCTCCCGCTGTGGGATCCGGAGCCGCTACAGGCGGGCTTCGAGCAAAACCAGTCGCTGCGCCCATACTACGAGTTTCCGAGCGTTCGCTTCGATCGCTACGGCCCGCCCGGCGAAGAGCGCCAGGTCGCGATCGCTGTACGCGAATTCAGCGAGCAGGGTTTGCAGCCCGAGAATCGCACGTGGAGCACACTGCACCTCGACGCCGAGCTCGTGCGCGGGCTGGGCATGGTCGCAACGCCCGTTGCGGAAAAGACCGCCGAAGGCGATCCCGTGTTCTGGATCAAGGACCTGGGCGCTACGCGACACCCCGAGGCGCCGCCCGATCTCGAGCTGCTCGAACCGACGGTCTATTTCGGCCAAAACATGGAAGGCTTCCTCGTGCTCGACTCGCCGCGCGATTCGACGGCGCGTCCGAGCCTGAGCGGGCGGCGAGCGGGTATCGCGCTCGACTCGTTTCTGCGCATGCTCGCATTCGCCTGGCGGTTCAACGACAGGAACCTGCTTTTTGCCGGCGAGGTCACGGATTCGAGCCGTGTCGTGTTTCGGCGTCGCGTCCGAGACCGGGTCGCGCGCATCGCGCCGTTCATCATGTGGGACCAGAACGTACACCCCGTGGTCGCGCTCGGCCGCCTCGTTTGGCTCGTCGATGGCTACACGGCGGCCACGACGTTCCCGATCGCGGCGCCGCGCCGGATCGGCGGGCTCGGCGAGGTGCGTTATCTGCGCAACGCCGTCAAGGCGACCGTGGATGCGGTCACCGGTCAGGTCGCGTTGTACGCCTTGACCGAGGCCGATCCGATCCTCGAGAGCTATCGCCGTATATTTCCGGAGCTCGTCCAGCCGCTCGCGTCGATGCCGCCGGAGCTGGTCGGGCACCTGACGTATCCCACGCTCTACATGCAGCTTCAGGCGGACGTGCTCAAGGACTATCACGTCGGCCGCGCGGAGACGTTTTTCGGCGGTGAGAACCGGTGGCAGGTGCCGAGGGACGAACAGGAGAGCGCTAACGCCCCGCATCGGCCGATCTATCTGTTCGCGCGACTGCCGGGCGAGCCCAAGGCCGAGTACCTTCTGATGCTGCCGTTCATCGCGCGGGACCGCCAGAACATGACGGCTCTGCTGGCGGCGCGTAATGATCCGGAGAGCTACGGCGAGCTCGTCCTCCTCGAGCTCCCGCTCGATCGCCGGATCACTGGACCGCGTCAGGTGCAGTCGCTGCTCGAGCAGGACCCGGACATCTCGTCGACGTTGGCGCTGCTGCGGACGCGCATGAGCGGCGTCGACTATGGCCGGCTCAGGATCGTACCGCTCGACAGCGCGCTGCTCTACGTGCAGCCGATCTATCTCTCGGCCACGGATCAGTCGATCCCCCAGCTCACGCGCGTGATCGTGAGCGATGGCAGCGCGGTCAACATGGGCGCCACGCTGGCCGATGCGATCGATGGTCTGTACCGCGACTCGCCGGATCCGATGGTCACGCCGCTCGAGCCGACCGAGCTCGGGCTGCCGGGGCCGAGCTGGCCGGACGAGGCGCTGCTCCTGCTCGAGCAAGCGGAGCGCGCCAGCCGCGCCAGTGAGTGGGCGACGTTCGGCGAACGGCTGCGCGAGCTGCGCGCGTTGCTCGAGCGCGCCGCCCGCGAGCCATCTTGACCGTGGGCGACGCCCCCCTCATCGTGGTCGCGCTCGGTGGCAATGCGCTCCAGCCGCCAGGCGAGCAAGGCGACATCCACGAGCAGTTCGCCCACACGCGAGAGAGCCTCGGCGCCCTCGTCGCGCTCGCCGGCGCCGGCTGGAAGATCGTAATCGTGCATGGCAACGGACCGCAGATTGGTGACGAGCTGTTGCGCAACGAGTTGGCGCGCACGCGCCGGCCGCCGCTGCCGCTCGGTGTTCTCGTCGCCGCGACCGCCGGCTGGATCGGCTACATGATCCAGCAATCGTTACAGAATGCGCTCGCTGAACACGGCGTCGCGCGGCCGGTCGTCACCCTGATCACGCAGGTGGTCATCGACCCGGATGACCCGTCGACGCGCGAGCCGGTCAAGCCGATCGGCCACGTGATGGATGCCGCGAGCGCCCGGACCCTCTCGGCCGAGCTGGGTTGGACCGTGGGCGAGGTCGACGGCGGGTGGCGGCGCCTCGTGCCATCGCCGCTCCCGTCGAGCATCATCGAGCGTGACCAGGTCCGCGCGCTCGTCGATGCGGGCACGATCGTGATCGCCGCGGGCGGCGGCGGCACGCCGGTCCGCGCCCAGCCGGAGCGCGGTCTCGACGGCGTCGACGCCGTGATCGACAAGGACCGCGCGGCTCAGGTGCTGGCCCGCGAGATCGGCGCCGACGTGCTCACCATCCTGACGAACGTCGACGGCGTCTACACTGGCTTCGGCACAGAGAACGCTCGACTGCTCCGTGAGCTCACTGCCGAGGAGGCCGAGCGCCTGCTCGATAGCGAGGAGCTCGGCCTGGGCTCGATGAGACCCAAGGTCGAGGCCGCGGTCGGATTCGTCCGCGACGGCGGACGGCGCGCTTGCATTGCCCGCCTCGATCGCGGGCTCGAAGCCGTGGAAGGCAAGAGCGGCACAATGATCGTTCCGAGTTCCGAGTTCCGAGTTCCGGGTTCTGGATCGGAAACTCGCAACCCGGAACCCGGAACCCGGAACCCGGAACCGACATGAACATCCACGAATATCAGGCGAGAGACCTGCTCAAGGCGCACGGCGTACCCGTTCCGCCGGGCGATGTCGCACGCACGCCCGGCGAGGTCGACGAGATCGCCGCCCGATTCGGCACACGCGTCGTGATCAAGGCGCAGGTGCACGCGGGCGGCCGGGGCAAGGCCGGTGGCGTCAAGCTCGCATCCACGCCGGCCGAAGCGAAAGCCGCCGCCGAGCGCATTCTCGGCATGACCATCAAGGGGCTCGTCGTCGAGCGGGTGCTGGTCGCACCGGCCGAGGACATCGCGTCCGAGGCGTACGTCGGCGTGATCGTCGACCGCGCGAGCGGACGGCCCGTGTTCATGGTCAGCCGCGAGGGCGGCGTCGATATCGAGGAGGTCGCGGCGAAGATGCCGCACGCGATCCGGCGCCTGGCGGTCGATCCACGCTACGGCCTGCTCGATTTCCAGGCCTACGCGCTCGGCGTGTTCCTCTATGACGAGCTCGCGCAGCAACGCGCCGCGGCGCGGATCATGAAGCAGCTGTACGCGGCGTTCATCGGCAGCGGCGCCTCGCTGGCCGAGATCAATCCGCTGGTGACCACACCGGCGGGCGAGGTCAAAGCGCTGGACGCCAAGATCAACATCGACGACAACGAACTGTTCCGCAGGCCCACGATCGCGGCATTGCGTGACACGTCGGCAGAGCCGGAGGCCGAGACGGCCGCACGCGAGGCCGGCCTCACGTTCATCAAGCTCGATGGCGACATCGGCGCCGTGGTCAACGGCGCCGGGCTCGCCATGGCGACGATGGACCTGATCAAGTTCTACGGCGGCGAACCCGCGAACTTCCTCGACATCGGCGGCTCGTCGAACCCGGAAAAGGTTGTCAATGCATTGCGCATCATCACGGCCGATCCCAATGTTCGCGTGATCTGCTTCAATATCTTCGGCGGCATCACGCGCTGCGATGATGTGGCGAACGGCATCGTCGAGGCGACGCGGCGCACCGAGATGCGCGTGCCGCTCGTCATCCGCCTGACCGGAACCAACGAGCAGGAGGCCGTGCAGATTCTCGAGAGCGCGGGTTTCAGCGCAACGACATCGATGGACGAGGTGGTGCAGACGGCCGTCGAGCTGGCGGCCGGCGCCGAGCGAGTGGAGGTCTGACCAATGGTTCCGAGTTCCGAGCTCCGAGTGGGCTCCCCGCCCATCTCCACGCGACCCCTTCGCCGACCTCGGTCGGCTGCGCCGCCCTCGGTTCCGAGTTTGGCGCGTCGCCGCTGTCGCGCGAGAGATATGGGGACCTGATGGCAATCTTCATCGACGAGGGCACCACGGTGGTGGTGCAGGGCATCACCGGCCGCGACGGCTCGTTCCACGCGCGTCAGATGCTCGAGTACGGAACGCGCATCGTCGCGGGTGTCACTCCCGGCAAGGGCGGGCAGACGTTCCAGGCGAACGGCGCCGGCGTGCCGATCTTCGACACCGTAGAGCAGGCCGCCGCCGAGACCGGCGCCAACACGTCCGTCATCTATGTGCCTCCGGCGTTCGCCGCCGATGCGATCATGGAGGCCGCCGCGACAGGCATCACGCTGGTGGTCGCGATCACCGAGGGCATCCCGGTGCTCGACATGACACGCGTTCGCCTGTACGTCGAGGAGCAGGGCGCACGCTTGATCGGGCCGAACTGCCCGGGCCTCCTCTCGCCCGGCAAGTCGAAGGTCGGCATCTTGCCCGCCCAGATCACAACGCCCGGCGCCGTCGGCATCGTCTCCCGGTCCGGCACGCTCACCTACGAGCTGGTTTACCAGCTCACGCGCGCCGGCATCGGCCAGACGACATGCATCGGCATTGGCGGCGACCCCATCAACGGGACCTCGTTCGTCGACTGCCTCACCGCGTTCGAGGCGGACCCTGAGACCCGCGCGGTCGTCATAATCGGCGAGATTGGCGGCACCGATGAGCAACAGGCCGCCGACTTCGTGCGCTCGAAGATGACCAAACCCGTGGTCGGCTTCATCGCCGGGCAGACCGCGCCGCCCGGCCGGCGCATGGGCCACGCCGGCGCGATCATCAGCGGGTCGGCCGGTACGGCGGCCGAGAAGATCGAGGCGTTCGAGAGCAACGGCATCGGCGTCGCGCGCCGCCCGTCCGACATCGTGGGCCTGGTCCACGACGTGCTATGACGCCGATCCCGGTTCCCGGTTCCCGGTTCCCAGTTCCTAGATCCCAGTTCCCGGTTCCCGGTTCGGGGTTCCGGAACGCGCGACACCGATGAGGCTCGCCGACCTGCTGCCGGCCGAGCACGTCATCGTGCCGCTCGAAGCCGAGACGCTCGCCGACGCGCTGGCCGTATTGATGCGCCGCATCGCCGAATCCGGCGCGGTGCGCGAACGGACCATGCTCGAGGGCGGCCTGATCGCTCGCGCGGCCGATGACGTCGTCCTCATCGGCGACGACGTCGCGTTCCCGCACTGGCGCACGCGCGCCGTGGACCACGTCGTGCTCGCGCTCGGTGTCGCCCCACAACCGCTTCGCCCGCCGGGTGACCGAGCCGGCGCGCCACGCATCATCGTCCTTGTCCTGGCACCGCCCGAACAGACGACACTCTACCTCCAGACCGTCTCCGCGCTCGCCCGGCTGCTGCGCCAGGACGGCGTCGTCGCCGATCTGCTCGCGGCCCGCTCACCCGATGACGTGCTCGGCATCGCGTCGCTCGCCCGGATCCAGCTCCAGGCCAAGCTGACCGTGCGTGACCTCATGGTCCACTCCGACAGCGTCGTGCCCGAGACGCCCGCCCGCGAAGCCGTCGACCTGATGGTTCGCGGGCGCATCCGCGCACTCCCCGTCATCAATGACAAGCAAGAGGTCCTCGGCATCGTCAGCGAGTGGGACGTGATGCGCGGCCTGCTGCCTCAGGTCCCACGCACGAAGACCGATGATGAAACCCCCGCCGCCAGCACCGCCCAGCTTACGGTACGAGACATCATGACCCGCTCCGTGCTGTGCGTCTCCGAAGACCTCGGCATCGAGGAGGCGGCCAGCATCATGGTCAACAAGAATCTCGAGCATTTTCCGGTCGTTCGCGAAGGCAAGCTGACGGGCTTCCTCAGCCGCAGCGACATCATCCGAAAACTCTTTGGACACGGATCCGCATGAGCCTGACTCTCGCCATCATCAAGCCGGACGCCGTCGCGGCAAGACATACAGGGAACATCGTCGCACACCTCGAACAAGAAGGCTTTCGGCTCCGCGCCATCCGTATGCTCGAGCTGAACGAAGCCGCGGCCCGTGAATTCTACGTGGTCCACCGCGAGCGACCGTTCTACCAGTCGCTCGTGCGGTTCATGACCTCCGGGCCGATCCTGCCGATCGCGCTCG
>JBOHRM010000164.1:0-6269 GCA_050732715.1 Longimicrobiales bacterium | reverse complement strand
CGGTGCGCACCGGACGACCCGGCCGATACTTTGACGGATAGCCCCGCGGGGATTCGAACCCCGTTCTCATGATTGAAAGTCAGGGATCCTAACCAGTAGACGTCTCGGAACATGTCTGAACCAGCCGTACGCCCCGACGACGAGGCCACGGCGGAATTCAGTCTTCAATGCTCACGGAAAGAATCGAACTTTCGGCCTCATGGATGTCGACCAGGCGCTCTACCATTGAGCTACGCGAGCACGACCGGGGCGGGGCAGGTACGAACCTCGCCGCCGGCGATTGCATTTTGCATCCATTGACTTGCTGGTTCTACCGTCAGGGCTCGAACCCGATTGTGACGTGCCGGCCTCGAAGGGACTCGCGGCTCCGCCGACGCCCGACTCAACGCGAAGAGGGACAGCAATCTGGATGCTTGAACGAGAGCGTTGTGGGCCGCCACGCCATGGGCGCAGCGTTCGCAACCTCGGGAGCCGCTATGTGTGCCGCGCACACGGGCAGCGGACCCACAAGTCTCGTCTACCTCTTTCCACAACCCGGTTTGTCAATCACTTCAGCACATTCTCTTTCGGCCCCGCTGACGGGCCATCCGGTACATCCTGAACTGCATTCGGGATCGCGGACTCGAACCGCCGTACTGCCCATCTCCCGTAGCGGCCACCCAACGAAAAACGCCCCGTCTCTCTGCTTTCGCGGGAGACGGGGCGCCGTTTGAAGCGCTTCCGGAGGATGCCTGCCCGGTCACGCCATCGGACCACCTCCGTCTCCTGCATCTGATTCGCTCGTCGGGTACCAGGGCCTAAACGCCGCTATGGTTTCTCTGACCTGCGTTTCGCTCCCCACGAGCTGCATATCCGACCCGCTCCCACTCAGTTTGCGCTCGGAGCCGCGCCGAATCGCCGCGATGAGACCCGCGGCTGGGCGCACGCCCTCCACGCACCGACCGGAGCCGGCGGCGGTATTCAAATGTCGGGCGTGTCCTAGCGCGTGCATCGAAGTTTCGGTCCTCGTTTTTGTAGGCTCTCGACCCGTGGTCCAATAGCCAACTCGTTCTTCACCATTCACCCACCGTACCCCCGAACGAACCAACGCCAAAAACCAGCTTCATCGTCCCGCGTGGCCCGTTCCCGACCTCAGCACCATGCCCGCATCTCGGGCCGGCGCAAGCCTGCAAAACGAAAACGGGAGTCAGCACCGGCCCACCGAGGGCGGTGCGACTCCCGAGAAGCGTACCATAGCACATCTCCCTTCATCGCGCAAGCCCCTTCTCGGCCGTTCCTGACTCCGGATGGCGACATCCTCGAAACACCCGGAGGCGCGAATGAAAATCGAGGATAGGAAGCCGTTTCTGTGCACCGGCCACCGCTCCGAGGTCGCCGTGGTCACCGAGACAGCAGCATCGGGCGTGGCTGCCGCTGCGGCGTCGAGCGCAGCCATGGGGGCGATCGGCGTTACCCGCGCGCGGTACCGCATGAACATGCGGGTTGCCGATTCACGCGCGCTCATCGAGAATCACATCCGGTGGTGCCGTGCGATCTCGTCATCGCTGAGCCGGAGGAAGCGCGCGGCGTTGTTGTAGAGGATGTCGCGCTTCTGTTCTTCGCTCAGGAACGGCGCCTCCTCGATCACGGCGATCGCACGCTCCAGCGCGCCCGGCCACACCATCTGATCCGAGCCGAACATCACGCGCTTGCCGAATCCCATGTCGACGATTCCGCGGAGATAGCGATAGAAGGCCGGGCGAGGCTGCGTGAAGACGATGACGCCGACATCCACGTACACCTGCGGATGCGCGTAGAGCACGGCAAGGAGGTCGTCGAGCATCGGATAGCCCGCGTGCATCAGGTAGACACGGAGACGAGGGTGGCGCACGAGCACTTCCTCCATGGTCAACGCACTGTGCAAGCGTGCGCGGTAGCCCTTCGCGCCGAGGTAGATCGCTCCCGGCGGGCCAGTGCCCACGTGAAGACGGCCGATGTCGTCGCCGATCACTACCGAAGGGGCCGCCATTTCCTGGACGGCGGCGACCCCGCGTCAGCGTCGAAGGCACGCGACGAGTTCCTGGCCGCGTTGAACGTGGACCCGACGTTCGCGCGCGCGTGGTCCGGCCTCTCCGATGCCTACGAGATGCTCGCCTACGTCGCCTTGCTGCGGCCCGAGGACGCGCACGTGCGAGCGCGCGCCGCGGCCGAACGCGCTCTCGATCTGGATCCGAACCTCGCCGAGGCGCAGGTCTCGCTCGCCACCGTGCTGCTCGACTACTACCGCGACTGGGCCGGCGCGGAGCGCCACTACGTCGCAGCCCTCGCGCTAGACCCCGGCTACGCGCGGGGCCGCCAGCTCTACGCCGAGCTCCTGCGAGACCAGGGACGGTTCGACGAGGCACTCGCGGAGGTCGACGAGGCCGTGCGGCTCGATCCGCTCTCTCCCTACAATCGACTCGTCCGCGGCATCGTCTTCCGCATGGCGCGACGCTACGAGAGGCGGTGGAAGCGCTCGAGCGGCTGCTCGAAGCCACGCCCGACTACCGCATGGCGCATTTCTACCTGGGGTTGACGCACGCAGCCGCGGGCGACCACGCGCAAGCGCTCCAAGCGCTCGCGCGCGCCGATCCGGACGGGACGTATCCTGACGCCGTCGCCGTGCGCGGGGTGGTTCTCGCCCGATCGGGCCAGCGGGAGGCGGCCGAGGATGCGCTGCGGACGCTGCACGGCATCGCTTCGGGCCACTACGCGCTTCCCTTCCACGAGGCGCTGATCCGCCTCGCGCTGGGCGATGTGGAGCGGGCGCTGACGCTGCTCGAGGAGGACGCCGACCGAAGGACGTGGTTCAGTCGCATCCTCGGCGTGGAACCGCTCGTGGATCCGCTGCGTGATCACCCGCGGTTCCGAGCGCTGCTGGCGCGAGTGCGAACCGGCGCGAGCGACGAGTGACTCGGCTATGCGCTGTGATCCGCTGGACGGTGCGTGATTTGTTACATTGTGTTGACTCACTGTCGCCTTTACTGGAGGCCGTCGGGCATACGTTCGCGGATGGATCGAGCACGCGCTCTTCGGATACGGAGGCTCGGGCCTTCTGATCCTGACGCTGACGGGCCGCCTCTCCGAGTCCCAGGGTGCCGTTCAAGCGCCCAACGCGGCACCTCGGACGTTCCGAGCGCGACGTTCACGTCCGCCGCATCGGACTCTGTCGTGAAAGGGTCCACATCTGACCCTTGTTGCGACGATTCGCGACCGATCGCTCCGCGAGGGCCGCGCTGGGAACCATCGAGTGGCGTATACGGCTCGACGACGCCGAATCCAGGTCGGCGTCACGGCCCGCGGGCTACGTGAATCCAAACACGTGGCCGTATTTCTGACCATAGGTAGAGCCAGACGCTGCTGCAGGTTGCGGCAGCTACGGTAAGCGATGATGCCCGGCTTGTCCCGCTCACTCCGGCGCGCCGAGATCGCAGCCCGGATTGCCCGCCGGTCGCCGAGATCGTGTAAGGGGTGCACGCACTGCCCTGTGAACCCTACACGAGGAGGCACCATGGACACCCGCCACAGGGCCGAATTGCCACGGATTCCGTTCCCGCTACGACTGAAGCCGATCGGCGCGTCCGTCGCCCTCGCGCTGCTGCTCGGCGGCTGCGCCGGCTACTCCGCCGGGAAGCCACCCGGCCCCGAGGCGGCCTCGACGCTCGACGCCCGCAGCGACGCCTGCACCGCGAAGGAGACGCTCTCGGAGCGGCTCGCG
This sequence comes from Longimicrobiales bacterium, assembly GCA_050732715.1. Lineage (GTDB taxonomy): Bacteria > Gemmatimonadota > Gemmatimonadetes > Longimicrobiales > RSA9 > JBOHRM01. The sequence continues at coordinate 2,533 of JBOHRM010000164.1, read as the reverse complement.
TTCGCCAAGGCGTGGGAGGGAAGCAAGCTCCTCCGGCGTCCGGACGACTGGGCGCGCAGCTCAGCGCGTTCGAGCGGAGCGCGCGGCGCCGTACGCTCGAGCCCACGACGAGACAGGAGCTGCTCGAGCACGTTGCGGCGCAGGCGCTCGACTGGACGCCGGAAGAGCAGACATACTGGTCGGGCATGGTCGATCAGTTGAGCGCGGCGGCGGCCGGGCTGAACCTCCAGATTCCGCATGTCCGGCTCGTGAAGACGACGGGGCTCGACGAATTCGCGACTGTGTACTCCCGCAACGACGCGATCATGATGCCGCAGGGGCGCGTCGACATCTCGCGTAATGAGCGCAGTGACTTCTTTCTGCTGGCGCACGAGCTCTTCCACGTTATCTCCTGGGACGACGCCGTGCTGCGGACTGAGCTATACGCGCTGCTCGGCTTCCAGCCGTTTCGGGAGATCGAGCCCCCGGCCGAGCTCGAGAGCCGTCGTCTCAGCAACCCCGGCGGTCATACCTACGAGCACGCGCTCGTCGTGCAGACGCCAGACGGGCCCGCCCATGTGGTGCCGTTCATACGATCGACAGCCTCGCTCGCGGAGGTGATCGCGCTTCGGACGGGCGGGCCACCGGCGATCTTCGACGTGCTCGATATCCTGCTGCTTCCGGTTGACACGGGTGCCGGCGAGCTCGTTCGAGGGCCGGGCGGTGAGCTGGTCACCTACGACTTCAGCGAGACCGACTGGGTCTCGCAGATGCGGCGGAAAACCTCCCTCATCATTCACCCGGAGGAGGTGCTGGCCGACAACTTCGCGAGTCTGATGGAGTGGCGGGCCAGCGGCGACGCCCCGACGGACAACCCGAGCGGATTGCCGACGAAAGACCTCGACCTGCTCAGCGCGATGGAGGCCGTGATGAGCGCGGGTTGCGGCTGAGCTCCACCAGCGGGTCGTCGGTCGAGACCAGGGCGCGGAACGCGTCGCGCCGGGCCCTGGCACGCTCGAGGGCCGCCCGAAACCGCTGGTCGGCACGCAGCGGTTCGAGGAACGGGTCCCGCGCGAAATAGGGGACGGGAAGAAAGCCGCGCTCGACGGCGCGCCCGAACAGGCGCACGGCCGCATCGAGATCGCCGAAGCCGGCGCCGAGGCGCGCGTAGTGGTAGAGCTCCTCTCCGCTCACGCCTCCGGCGCCGGCCCTCCGTTCCAACTCGCCCACGACGCCGAGACCGCGGGCGGTGTCCCCGTCCAGCCAGGCGATGTAGCCGGCGGCCACACGTCCGATCGGACCCCATCCAGGCGCCGCCGCGGCGGCCGCCAGCAGTTCCCGTACGCGTTCGAGTTCGCCCATGTCGAGCAGCGTGAGACCCTTGAACAACAGGCTCGGCGGCGCCGTCGGATCTTGGTCGAACAGGGCCAGTGCCTTTTCTCCTCGACCGGCGTACAGATAGCCGAGCCCCGCGCTCGTCAGCCGCAGATTCGACGGATCGAGAGTCTCCGCGCGCTCGAAGGCCGTCAGGCCCAGCTCGAGCAGACCGCCCTGGCGGTATACGTGACCGAGCGAGATCAGCACGTCGGCGTTGTGCGGGTACGCGATCAGCGCGTGGCGCAGCGGCTCGAGCGCCCGCTCGATCCGACCGGTCTCCAGGTACAGGAGGCTGCCGCATGTCAGAGCGAGGAACTGATCTGGATCGATCGCCCGAGCCCGCTCGAAGGCGCGTTCGGCCTCGCGAAACATAGCGGCCCGTTCCGGCGTGAAGCCCAGGTTCGCGAGCGCGAAGGAACGGCATCCGAGGGCCGCCTGGGACGGCGCATACGTCGAGTCGAGCGCCACGGATCGGAGGAGCAGGTCCCGGGCGTATCGGTTGCCGTCCGGCGTGGTGTGGGGGCTCGCCTGCGACCGCAGGTACAGATGATACGCGGTGGGATCGGCGCCGGCCGCTGCTTCGGCTCTCGCGTATCCGGCCATGGACGCCACGCCCAGCCGGCTCGCGATCCGCGGCGGAACGATGCGGCGCAGGCCGGAGACTCGATCGAAGTGGACGGCGATCGGCTCGAGCGCCTGCGCCCGTCCCGTGGCTCCGTCGATCAACTCGAGGTCGATGCGAAGCGAGTCATCCGCGCGGTTCCATGCGCCGGCCAGGAGGTAGTCCACGGCCAGCGCCTCGGCCGCCGCGCGCGGCTCGGTCGTCCGTTCGCCGAGGGCCCGCGACGCGTCGAGCGGGCGGACGATCAGTCCGTCGAACCTGCCGAGCCCGGCGATGAGCTCGCCGGCCAGGGCGAGCGCCAGGTAGGCATCGCTCGTGTCGGTCGGCGAGCCCGTGAACGGCAGCACGGCGAGCCGCGGCCGGTCGGCGGCCGGGACAGCAGCGGCGGGTGCTTCATCACGGCCGCCCGTCGCGACCACCAGGGCGGCGAACGCGACGATCGCCACGGCGGCCAGAAATCCGAACGCCGCGAGCTTCCGGCGCCGGGGGCGGTCCGTTCGCGGCAAGCCGTCGGCGTCGGCCTCCGATTCGACGTCCCACCGCACGGCCCGCAGC
>JBOHRM010000163.1:0-9391 GCA_050732715.1 Longimicrobiales bacterium | reverse complement strand
GAGCCGGACGAGTATGTGTCTCAGGTGGAAATCGCCGCGCGTCTCGGCCGGTCGCGCCAGTCGGTGTCGCAGCTGGTTTCGGGGGCGCGTGGTCGAGGTGACTTCCCGGCTCCGGCGTTCGAGTCCGGCCGGGTCGCCTTGTGGCGCTGGTCGGAGGTGAGCGAGTGGCTGGCATCCGCCCGACTCATGGCGGATCGGAATGAGCATTCATCCCGTGTCATTAGCGCCGCGAATGCGGTGCTCGAGGCGCGTCGAGCCGTGGCACCCCTCAATGGCGCGGAGCGGTCGTCGCTTTCCGATTTGTTCGCGGCATAGCGATCGTGGAGCCTGGCCGTTACACCTCGCAGCTGGAAGTGCTCGAGGGCGCTACGGTCAGGCCCCTTGCTACGCCAGCCGATATCGGGAGGGTACGAATGTGGTCGTGCAAGACCCGGACGTCGCCGAGGCGTTCCCCCGATGCTGAATCGGTCCAACATCCTGTGATCACCTCTCGATTTCTGGGATCATAACCGTCTCAAAGTAAGTTGGCAGAGAGGGGACCGGCCGCGGCCTCCTCTTGACTTCTACAGGTTGCCGCCGCTAAGCTCCTATCGGTTTCTATAGAAGTCGCCGGAGGCATTCATGACGACGAGACCGCAGCAGGACGTGTTGCGCGGCTCGCTCGAGCTGCTCGTGCTGAAGACGCTGTCGCTCTCGCCGATGCACGGGTGGGGGATCGGGCAGCGGATCCAGGAGCTCTCGCGCGGAGAGTTGGCGGTGAACCAGGGCTCTCTATATCCGGCTCTTCAGCGGCTGGAGCATAGGGGCTGGATCCGCAGCGAATGGAGGAACACGGAGAACAACCGCCGCGCGCGTTATTACCAGATGACCGCTCGGGGCCGGCGCGCGCTGGGCGAGGAGTTCGAGAGCTGGAGACGGTTCGCGGCTACCGTGGAGGCGGTGCTGAGGGGCACGTGACGCCGCGACGATTGGGTCGCCCGACATTATCGGAGAAGATCGCATGAGTTGGCTAGCAGGCATACGGGTGCGTTTCCGGCAGGAGTTGCGCCGCGCGGAAACCGACGCGCGGATGGACGAGGAGATTCGCCTCCACATCGAGTTGGAGACCGAGAAGCACATTCGAGATGGAGTGGAGCCGCGGGAAGCGCGGCGGCGCGCCCTCGTCGCATTCGGCGGCGCGGAGCAGCACCGTGAGGCGCTTCGCGAGGGCAGGCGCTTGCCGTTTTTGGAGGATACCTGGCGCGATGTTCGCTACGCGGCGCGATCGCTCGGTCGAACGCCGGGGTTCGCGGCCGCGGCGATCCTGACGCTGGCGCTCGGGATCGCGGCGCCGACGCTGATGTTCACGGTGACGAACGCCGTGCTCCTTCGTCCGTTGCCGGTGCCGGCGCCGGAGCGGCTGCAGCGGCTCCAGCTGCTCCGGGGGGATGGCACGGTCGATGGGTCTACCTCGCTCCCGGAGTATCAAGCCTACCGTGAATGGTCGGGCCGCGTTTTCACCGGTCTGGCGGCGCACCGCCTGACAGAGGTGACGCTCTCCACGGAGGCCGGCGCGGAGGTGGCGCCCGCGACGGACGTCTCGGGCAACTACTTCGATGTGCTCGGGGTGCGGCCGGCGTTGGGAACCTTCCCCCGCGGGCCGCGAGTGGAGCGCGCGGACGTGGAGCCGGCGGTGGTCATCAGTCATGCCTATTGGCGCGGCCGTTTGGGCGGCGACTCCGCCGTCGTGGGGCGCGCGCTCCGAGTGAACGGGCAGCCGTTGACGATCGTGGGCGTGGCGCCGCGCGGGTTCGACGGCGCGATGTTGGGCGCCCGGCCGGCCATCTGGATGCCGATCGGCCTGGTCGGCCGACTCCAGGGCATCGATCCATCCGACCGCGGCTGGACCTGGCTCCAACTCTTCGGCCGCCTGGAACCGGGAGTCGATCGGGAGCGGGCGCAGGCGGTGATGAGGGGCGCCGCCCGGAGCATCGCGGCCGCCGAGGCGCACTCCGCCGGCCAGACGCCGGTCGATGTACGCGTCAGCCGTTTCACGGCCGTACCCCCGAGGATCGAGCGGCCGGTCACCGCGTTCACGTTATTGCTGCTGGCGGCGGGCACGCTCGTCCTCCTCATCGCGACCAGCAATGTCGCCGGCATGCTGTTGGCGCGCGGCATTGGCCGCCGCCAAGAGATGGCAATCCGGCTGGCGATCGGCGCGGGTCATGGCCGGCTCGTGCGGCAGCTGGTGACTGAGAGTGTTCTCATGGCTTTGCTCGCCGGCGGATTGGGCGTGCTCGGCACGCTATGGGCGAGCAGTCGCCTGGCGGCGATCCGGCCGCCCGCCGCGGCCGCGTTCGCGGTGGCGTTGCCGATCGATTTCAGGGTCCTCGGCTTCGCCGCCGTCGTCTCCGTCCTGTCTGGAATCCTTTTCGGACTGACGCCCGCGCTCTATGCAGTCCGCCGGGATGTCGCCTTCAGCCTAAGCGACGGCTCTCCGCGCGTGGTGCGCGGATCACGGCTCCGCGGCGTTCTCATCGTGGGTCAGCTCGCAGCCACGCTGGTGTTGCTCGTGGCGGCCGGTCTGTTCGTGCGCACGGTGCGGAGCGCACTCGACGTGGATCACGGCTTCGAGCCTGGCGGCGTGCTCGCGCTGGAGCTCAATCTCAGGTTGAACGGCTACGACGAAGACCGAGGTCTCATCTTCTACGAGCGATTGCTCGAGCGCGTCCTGGCGACGCCCGGCGTCGAGGCGGCGGCTGTCGGGAGGATGATTCCGCAGGGTACGGGCTGGGGGACGCGCGTCGTCGTACCCGGATACAATGCGCCGGCGGACACGGCCGGCCACCCGGTCGGATTCAACAGCGTGTCCGCGGGCTACTTCGACGTGATGCGCATACCGGTATTGGAGGGCCGTGGGCTGAGGCCGGAGGATGCGTCGGCAACGCCGAAGCCTATTGTCGTGAACCGAATGTTCGCGCGCCGATTCTGGCCCGCCGGCTCGGCGGTCGGGCAGGCCGTGCGGCTCGGCCTCGAGGACGCCATCATCGTGGGCGTGGTGCCCACGTCCGAGAGGCTGGGCGAGCAGACGCAGCCGTACGCGTACCTGCCGTTCGGTCGGGGAAGGTACTCGTACTCGGGCACGATGTGGCTTTACGCGCGCTCGAATACCGAGACCGAGCTGCCGGTGGACGCGATACGTCGGCGCATCGCCGAGCTCGACCCGAACGTGCCGCCCCTCACGGTCGCGACGCTGGAGGATATTCTGGCGGGCGCCCTCTTTCCGCAGCGCACGGCCGCGACGTTCATCGGTGCCTTCGGCCTGGTCGGCCTGTTCTTGGCGGCATCGGGACTGTTCGCGCTGTTGTCGGTTTCCATCGCCGGGCGCACACGCGAGATCGGCGTCCGCATCGCGTTGGGCGCGAGCCGCGGCGAGATCGTACGAATGGTCCTGCTGGAGGCAATGCGGCCGCTCGGCGCCGGGATCGTGATCGGTCTGCTCGCGGCGGCGGGCGCTGCGCAACTGCTACGAGGGATGCTGTTCGGCCTGAGCGCCATAGATCCCGTGACGTTTATTGGCGTGCCGCTGTTGCTGTTGGCCGTCGCGCTCGCGGCGGCGTGGATACCGGCGCGGCGTGCGACCCGCATCGATGCGTTGACCGCATTGCGGGCCGATTGACGCGCACCAAGCACGTCGAATCGACGAGTCCACGATGCGTCCGCCAGACATCGCGCCGAACGCTTGATTCGCAAGCGGCGGCGGTGTAGCCTGCCGCATGCCATTATCCGCCAAGCCATGGCGGCGACCCGTGGTCGTGCGGGAGCACACGGACGCGCACCGCCAGGCGACGTGGCTCGAGCTGTTCTTCCACCTGTCGTTCGTGGTTGCGGTGGCGCAGGCGGCGATTCAGCTCGAGCGCTTTCTCGCCGAAGGCCACCCCGGCTCGGGTCTGGTCTCCTACCCTGATGGTCTTTGGCGCGATCTGGTGGGCGTGGATGGCGTTCACATGGTTCGCCAACGTCTTCGACACTGACGACGTCCCGTATCGGCTGCTGATGATGGTCATGATCGCCGGCTCGCTCGAGCTTGCGGCCGGTGTGCCGCAGACCGCTCAGCTCGACTTTCGGATCGCCGTCATCTCGTACGTGGTGGTGCGCGTGGCGTACGTAGCGCAATGGGGGCGGGTGCTCCGCGCGGGGCACCCGGCATGGCGGCGCGTAGCCCTCAGGATCATCGTGCTGACCACGGCCATCCAGGTGGGCTGGGTACTGTCCCTCCTCGTCCCGCTCGAGTGGCGCGTGACGGCATTCGTGATCTGGTTCGCCGCGGACGTGGCCACGCCGATCGTCTCGGGATGGGACGCCCGCATGGGCGGCCACGAGAACGCTGAGTGGCTACGCCTCAGAATCGGATGGTGGGCAAAGTCAGCCGAATCCGGGCCTCGCGTTCGTCCGTGAGAAACTCCGCCGCACTGATGACCAGGTCGTACCAGAAGTGGTGGAAGATCGACTCGCGTACGCTCCAGTCATTGCGGCGCGTGAGCCAGCCTTCATAGACACCCCAGGCCGCGATCACCGCTGCGAACGCACCAGCCTGCGCGTGCAGCGCTCCGAATATCAGGCCCTGCGTCGAGTTCGCCAGCCAGAACCGTTCGCCGAATCTTTGGTGAAGGAGCGGCAGCAACCAGCCTCGAAACAGCGCCTCCTCACCGACACCGGCATTCAGGGAGAGCGAGGCCGCGAACGCCGCGTCGCGCGCACGGAACGGCTCGTATTCGATCCCCGGGTCGCGGCCGCTGAGGAGGACGCCGGCGACGACGCCCGTGTACGCCAGGTTCAGCCATGTCGTCCAGCGCCCGAGAAAATCCGTTTCGAAGGGCGCGCTGAGCAGGTCGCCCACGCTCTCGCGCTTCGTCAAGAACTCGTATTTGCCCTCATCCCGAAGGGCAGGCACCGCACGGTGGAACGCGTCCCACGCGCTGATGAAGCCTGATGTCACACTGGCGTGAACGGCTTCGTAGGCGAGCTGGTCCCTGCCCTCTCGCGGGAGACCTTCCAGACCGAGATCGGACGACGTGGCCCTCGCGGCGAGATAGCCGGCCGCCGCCGTAGCGGAATGGGCAAGACCCGCGAGGTACGCACCGTGGACGTACTGTCCGGTACCCGGCACGAGTATGCTTGCCAAAGGGACCCGGAACTCCGACTTGCGCGCCGCGGACAGCGTGTCGGCACGCGAAGGCGGGTCCTGGGCGGCCGCCAAAGGCACTGCAGTGGCTACCGAGACCGCCACCATGCACGGGCAACAAGCGCGCAAGTACACCATAGACAGCACGCCACGCGTCCGGATTGTCATATTGACTCCCCGCCACTCCGCTAACACGCCGTGTAGACCTCAGTAGGCTGTGGCGCCCTCGGTTGGTCACCCGCCCTGAGTCAGCGCCATCCCGTGGAAGTAGCCACACCGGGTGTGCCGCAGATCGTCATTCTGCGATACAGGTGGTTTTGATGGTCATCGGCGTATAGATGCCCAACGTTACAATACCGACGAGTTGATTGACGAAACTGAGCTCCGTTTCCGTTCTCGCCACGCCTTGTGGACAGATCTCCGTGCCGTCGACGGTGGAGGGCGGTACGAGCCCATAAATCCAACTGTGCGCCCACTTCGATTCGGTATGTGACATTTGCACGTCTCGGGGAGCGGTACGCACTGTCGCATGATAGCAGCCGGCGAACACGACCAACGCGGCCGCAGGTGCCATCGTCATGATTCCCTTCATCGGGCGACTCCTTCAGTCGAGCTAGGTTCTTGGGAACTGCGCGGTCTTGCGCATCACGTCGGCGAGAACCGGGCAAAATCGTATGACTTCACTGTGTTGAGGTCATCGACCCCGGAACGTGCCTGCCAAGCTATGTCCCACCGATAATCTGCGCACAACGATGCCAAGTCAAGGCTTGCGACTCGTGCCGAGCCGGGCGACGGCGGCTACGTGGCAAGGCTCGTCGGCGTCGTCATGGACGAGCCTCGCAGACGATGGGCCTGCACACCGATGTTGAGGCCCTGTCCACCCACCGCGGGATGAACGTGCGCGGCGTCGCCGGCCGGCAGCACCCGTCTTTCACGGCAGGCCGCGGCCTGCCGAGTCACGTCGGTGAACCTCGAGATCCAGGTGGGACCGTGGATTCCGTAGTCGGTCCCGTAAACCGCGATGAGCGCCTCGCCGACATCGCTCGGTTGCGCAACGATCATCGCCGACATCAGCTTGATGCATGATTCACCGGCTGCGTCGATTCGCCCTGTACCTGGCCGCCTGGACCGTTGTGGCCCTTCTTTCGGCGAGCCAGGGCAGCCTGGCGTACAGAGCCACCGGTAGCGGCCCCGTCCTCTTGGGCCTCGCCATCAAGCTGTCCCTCGCCTCGTGGTACGTGTGGGCCGCTCTCGCACCGATCGCGATCTGGGCCGCCCGGCGCTTTCCGCTCGAGGCCGGTTCCTGGATTCGTCGGCTTCCGATCCACCTCGTGCTCAATGCGTTCCTCGCGATCACAGCGGTCACGGCCTACCTGTTCGTTCGCGCGATGCTCGGCGTGGCCTCTCCCCGCTCGTTCCTCGTCGAGCTGGCGGAGAGCGCGAACGTGCATCTCGTGACGTACTGGGCGGTGATCGGCGTGGTGCACGGCCTGGACTACTACCGCCGCGCGCGGGAACGCGAGATGAGGGCGGTTGAGCTGGCGGCGCAGCTCGCCGCGGCCCGGCTCGAGGCGCTCCGCATGCAGCTGCATCCGCACTTTCTCTTCAACACGATGCACGCCATCGCGTCCTTGGTGCGAGAGGATCCGGGTGCGGCCGAGGACATGTTGGCGGAGCTGGCGGAGCTGCTGCGCACGATCCTCGAGCACCCGCCGGGACACGAGGCGCCGCTACACGAAGAGCTGGGCTTCATCGAGCGCTACATTGCGATCCAGCAGATTCGCTTCGGCGACCGGCTCGACGTGCGGCGAGCCATTGATCCGGACACCCTTGACGCATTCGTGCCCGCATTGATCCTCCAGCCGCTCGTTGAAAACGCGATCGAGCACGGCGTCGCCCGCAGGCGCGCCGGCGGAACGATCGAGCTGACGGCGGAACGGCGTAATGAGACGGTCGTCCTGCGTGTGGCAGACGACGGTCCGGGATTGGACTCCGCGGAGCCTGGTCATGGCGTGGGCCTGGAGAACGCGCGCGGCCGGCTTGCGCAGCTCTACGGCCCGGCCGGCCGCCTCACTCTGCGTCGTCGTGCCGCCGGAGGCGCGGAAGTCACGATGTCGATCCCCTACCATTCGAAACCGGCCGCACCGGAGGCGGGTGGCGGATCGCGAACGGCCGAGGTCCTGCAAACGGCCGCCGCATCGAGCTCGCCATGATGCGCGCACTCATTGTGGACGACGAGGCGCCGGCACGCCGTCGACTGCGAACGCTTCTCGCTCGAGAACCGGACGTCGAAGTCGTTGGCGAATCCGCCGATGGGCCGAGTGCGGTCCAGGATGTCGCAGAGCTGCGGCCCGACCTCATGTTCCTCGACGTGCAGATGCCGGAGATGGACGGCTTCGAAGTGCTGGCCGCCATCGGTGTGGGTGCCGCGCCCGTCATCGTCTTCGTCACGGCCTACGAACGCTACGCGCTCGATGCGTTCGACGCCGAGGCGGTCGACTATCTGCTGAAGCCATTCGCGAACGCGCGATTCGCGCGCGCGCTCCAGCGTGCGCGCCACCGACTGGGCAGTCACGCGGACGCGGCGAGGTCACGAGCGCAGCTCGAGGCCGTGCTCGAGACCCTCGGGCGTCGTAACACTTCGCGCATCGCGATCAAAGTAGACGGCCGCGTTCACGTGCTGGACGTAAACGCCATCGACCGCGTCGAAGGGGCGCGGAACTACGTGCGCGTGTTCACGAAGGGTCGTGGTTACCTCGTGCGGGATTCGCTAAAATCGTGGGCGGCACGTCTCGGCGCCTACGGGTTCATCCGTATCCATCAGTCGCACATCGTCAACCTGGATCGGGTCGTGGAGCTGCGCCCCTGGAGTCACGGCGAGTACGTGGTCGTGCTCCACGACGGCACGCGCCTGAACTCGAGCCGCACCTGCGGTGATGAGCTACGCCGCGCGCTCGGGCTGTCCGAAGCCTGACCGTCGTGCCTCCGATCCCGGCGGTCCCGCGACGGGTCCCTATGCTCCCCAAATACTTCGGCCGAGGCTCCCGAGCCTGCATATTCCCGCATCGAGCATTGCTGACGCCCTCGGAAGGATCGGACTCGTCGTGGACCGGAGAGAATCGATGGATCGGATCGCTGCGATCTTCACGGTCGCGAAACGGCAGCGGGGATCGATGGCAGCGGCCGTGTGTCTGGTGCTCATCGGCACCCTCGCAGCCCAGGCCGGCGCACAGGAGCGTTCGGGGCAGGCGGTCCCGCTCAGGCCGTCGTTCGACATGCGCGTGGACGTACCGCCCACGCCGGTCGCCGTCGAGGGCACGACCCTGCTCGCGTACGAGCTGCAGCTCACCAACTTCACGCGTACGCCGCTGATGGTTCGACGGATCGAGGTCCTGGATGCGGACGACACGATGGTGGTCGCCGATCTGTTCGGTGACGCGTTGGAGCATCGGCTGGGCGGGCCGGCGCTCTACTCCCGCGATAGCGATCGTCCTCGCTCGATCGCACCCGGTATACACGCCGTCGTATACCTCGATCTCCCCATCGAGACGGACACGCCACCGCGCGCCCTGCGGCATCGCGTGACGTACCACGTGACCGGCGAGGATCCCGGGACATCGGCCGTCGTGGAGGGCGCCAGCGTGCCGGTCGACACCGAGCCTCGTGCTCCGCTCGGGCCGCCGCTGCGGGCAGGGCCTTGGGCCGCGGTCTACCACCCCTGCCTGGAGCGTGGACATCGCCGCGTCTATTACGCCATTGGCGGCCGGGCGCGCGTTCCGCACCGGTTCGCGATCGACTGGATGAAGTTGGACTCGGCCGGTCGCGTCGCTCGCGGGGATCGAGACGAGGTAGCGAACTGGTACGGCTACGGCGCCGAAGTGCTCGCGGTCGCGGACGGCGTCATCGCCGCGACCCTAGACCACCTGCCGGAAAGCCGCACCCTCTCCGGCCGTCCGCGTGTGCCGCTCGAGGAGAGCGAAGGCAACTCCATCGTTCTCGATCTCGGGGACGGCCGATACGCATTCTACGGGCACCTCCAGCCCGGCAGCGTGCGGGTCGGGCCCGGAGACCACGTTTCGCGCGGCCAGGTGATCGGCGCCGTCGGCTTCACGGGCAGTGCAGGCGGTCCGCAGCTGCATTTCCACGTCGCCGACGGGAGCGCATCGTTCCATGCGGAAGGCGTCCCGTTCGAGATCGGCAGCTTCGGCGTCCTGGGCACGCTGGATC
>JBOHRM010000162.1:0-2586 GCA_050732715.1 Longimicrobiales bacterium | reverse complement strand
GCTGGGAGCTGGCCGCCGAACGACACAGGTGGCTCGACCTGAAGCGTTTCGGGAAGGCGAGCGAGATCATCGTCGCACACGGCCAAGAACGCGCCACACGCGTCACGCGCACGCCGCCGGCCGCGTACATGCGCGACGGCAGCTTGTACCGGATCCGTTTCCCGATCCGCCCGCGCGATGTCGAGCTGAGCCAGTGTCTGGTGCTCCAGAATCCCGGCTGGGGCACGTGCGAAGGAAGCTGAGATAGAAACGGGTTGCGGGTTGCGGGTTGCGGGTTTCCCCGCTGCCACCCGGTTCAGGTGATCGCTGGTGCCGGGTAAGCGGCATGGAGAACTGACCAAAAAGCGTTGTGGCCAACGTCACGGTCGATGGTAAGATGCTCGCGCCAAGACGCCAAGTGCGCGAAGAGGTCGCGATGAATTCTTTGCGGATCCTTAGCGAGCTTCGCGCCTCTGCGCGAGCATTCCCAACTCGCCCATGCCTTTCATCGATCGCGGGTGCCGGGCAGCGGCATGGGAAACCGAATAGAATGGTGGAAACGGGAACTGTGGCGACGTTCAACCGGAGACTCGTTCGATGAAACAGATCACGGTCATCGCGCTGCTCATCCTCGGCGGCGGCATGCTCGCGTTCCGCACGCTTCCGGCCAGGACCCAGGCCGCGTTCACCGTGCCGCCCGGCTTCGCGGTCGAGGAGGTGCTCAGCCCCGAGCTGGCCCAGAGCGTCGTCGCGATCACGTTCGACAGCCAGGGCCGGCTCGTGATGGGGAAGGAGTTCGGCAACGTCGTCACATTGGTGCCGGGATCCAATGGCGACTACGAGCAGCGCATCTTCACCGAGGAGGTGCACACCAGCCAGGGCATCTTCTTCGACGGACCGGACCTGATCGTCGACGGCGCGGGTCCACAGGGCGTCGGCCTTTACCGCGTGGTCGATGAGGACGATGATGCGCGCGGTGATCGTGTCGAGCTGATCGAGCTGGCCACGGGGACGATCGGCGACCACGGCCCGCACGCGCCGTTCTTCGGACCCGACGGCTACCTGTACTGGGTTCACGGCAACTTCTCGAACATCTGTCCGAACCCGTCGCCGCTGTCGCCGGTGCGCGGCTACCGAGAAGCCGCGCTGCTCGAACGCGCCGACCCGCGCGGGTTCGGCAGCCACTACGAGGGCGGCCCCGGCGGCATCTTCCTGAGGAAGGCGATCGCGAGCAAAGGCGCCGGCTCGGCGCCAGCGGCCGGCGCCGCGGGGACCGACGATTGGGAGCTCGTGTCGAACGGTTTCCGCAACCAATACGATGGCGCGTTCAACCTGATGGGCGAGCTGTTGACGTTCGACTCCGACATGGAGTGGGACCGTGACCTCCCGTGGTACCGGCCGGTTCGGACCGTGCACGTCGTGCCCGGTGGCGACTACGGCTACCGCGAAGGGACGGGCAAACACCCGCCGTACTACTTCGATGACCTGCCGCCCATCGAAGAGCTGGGCCGCGGTTCGCCCACCGGCGTGGCGGTCTACCAATCCTACGGCTATCCGGCGGCTTACTGGGACGCGCCGCTGCTCGCCGACTGGTCGCGCGGCCGCATCGTCGTGAGTCGACTGACCAAGGATGGCGCGACCTACAGCGTCGAGAGCGAGAATTTCGTGTACGGCGAACCGCTCAACGTCACCGACGTGGATGTCGGCCCGGATGGCAACGTCTACTTCGCGCTCGGCGGCCGCAGCACGGCGGGCGGCATCTACCGCGTCGTCTACACGGCGCAGGACGCGATGGCGGCGCCTTCGGCGAGCACGCCGATCGAGCAGGCGTTGACGCTGGCGCAGCCGCGGTCCGCGTACAGCCGAGAGCGCGCGCGTACGATTAAGGAAGAGATGGGCGAGTCCGCGTGGCGGCAGGCGCTGGCGGCCGAGGTCGAGAATCCGGAGGCATCGCCCGAGCGGCGCGTGCGCGCGCTCGAGCTGCTCCAGGTGTTCGGGCCGGGACTCGATGAGGCGCTGCTGCTGCCGCTCCTGAATGATGCGGCTTGGGAGGTCCGAGCCGCGTCAACCTATTACCTCGGCCTGAAGACCAGCGCGTCGGCCCGTGCGGCGCTCGTGGCACGGTTCGGGGACGCAGATCCGTTCGTGCAGCGTCGTGCGGCCGAGGCGCTCGCGCGAACGGGGATCACGCCGGCCGTGACTCCGCCCTTCGATCCGGTCGGCGATGTGGTGCCACTGCTGGCGAGCGCCGACCGGTTCGTCCGGTACGCCGCGCGCAAGCTCCTCATCCAGACGAACTCGAACCTGTGGAAGGAGTCGGTATTCGAGCTGACGGCGTACCCGCAGGTCGCGGAAGGTCTGATGGCGTACATCGAGACCATCGAGAGCCCCGACATGTGGAACGTGAGCCGCCTCGCCCGGCGCGAGCTCGAGCTGATCGGGGCGAATCCCGGTGAGCGCGAGCTGCTCGACCTCGTACGTGTGATCCAGCGAACGATCCTCGAGCGCAACGGCGTCGAGAATTTCAGCGCCGGCAGCAGCCGGCCGGGCAATATTCAGGAGCGCCGCGCGACGGGCATCGAAGGCGGCGCGCGCGCGGGTCGCGGC
>JBOHRM010000161.1:0-7329 GCA_050732715.1 Longimicrobiales bacterium | reverse complement strand
CGGCGAGGCTCGTTAACGCGGCGCGCTGGGCTTCGGCCACGCCGTCGAGCGTGCGGGCGTCGCGATCGGCGCGTTGCCGGTCGGCGCGCCGCACCGCGGACTCGCCCGAGACGGACATCGCCCGGATATTGGGAGCGACGCGCATGAACAGCTCGTCTGGCGCCGCCGCGGCCAGCTGCGGTTCCTGCACGAGGTACGACGCGTACTCGCTCAACAGCCCGTAGCGCAGCGCAGTGTTGCGGATCTCGTCGATCAGCTCGGGGTCCGCGCCGTTCAGCCGGACCTGCTGCGCCAACGCGCCGAGCTTGCGCGACGCCCAGAGCCGCGGGATGAAGTTGTTGTCCGCGCCGTGGTCCGTGAAGCTCGCGCTCGCTGCATAACGCTCGGCCCGGCCGTTGCGCTGGCCGCTGATCGCCACCACGCCATCGCCCGCACCCTCGTAGCGCCCGAAGATCAACAGCTCCTCGCCCGCGAACAGGTCCGGCAGCCGCTGCGGATAGACCTCGATGACGCGTACCGGCGCGCCTTCGATGGCGAGATCGCCGAGCACCGGACGGCGAATCTTCGCGGCGAGCAGCCCGACGGTGCGCTCGACGTCTTCGCCCGCGTCGACGTACTGCGCGGTGCCGCGCGTGGCCACACCGAGCCGGTCCAAGAGCACCGTGTTCACGTCGTAGCCGACACCGAACGCGAAGACCCGCGCCCGCCCCGCCGCGGCTTCGGCGCGCCGCGCGATCCGCTCCGGGTTCGTCTCGCCGACCGTCGGCTCACCGTCCGTCATGAACACCACGACCGGGAGCCGTGCCTCGGGCGACGTCGCACGAAACGTCTCGTCGAGCGCGCCGGCGATGTTCGTGCCGCCGCCCGCGCTCAGCGCGCCGACCCACTGCCGCGCCACGCGTACCGCTTCCGACGTGGCGCTCGTCCAATCCGATCGGTACGACTCTACGCCGCTGCTGAACCGGATCAGCCGGAACCGGTCCTCCGGCGACAGTGTGCCGAGCAGCTGCCGCACCGCGCCCTTCGCCTGTTCGATCTTCTCACCCGACATCGAGCCCGAGACATCGACCACGACCGTGACATCGCGTGGCAACGTCGATTCCTCGACCACACCCGGCGACAGCGTCAGCATGAAATAGCCGTTCTCGCTCGACGGCCGATGCGAAGCAACCGTGAGGCCCACGCGCTCGCCCGCGAACGGTAGGAACACCGAGAGGTCGCCGGTCAACGCGCTCCCCGGCCGTATCGTCATGCGGCCATCCTCGCGGCTCACGCGCACCTCGTGCGTCGGCGAAAACGCGTCACGGAATCGGTCGCCATCCTCCACGATCAACGTGAACGAGATCGGTGCGGCGTCGCTCGGCGTGCGAAGGTTTGCACATCGTCCGCGGACCGCGGCCGCCGCCGACCACCCGTCCCAAGCGCGGCCCGGCCGTGTTGGGAAACCCGGAACCCGGAACTCGGAACCCGGAACCGGTTTCTACGTCACGACGCCGGCCTCGACTTCGGCTTGGCGCGCGGCACGCTCGCCCGCCGCGACGTCGACGCGCATCAGCACGAGCGCGCCGATGATGAAGAACAGGATGATGGCGAGAATGCCGTGGCGCGGTGAACCCGTCATCGCCGTGATCAGCGCCATCGCCAGCGTCCCGATGCTGCCGGCGAACCGGTTCATCACGCCGAAGAAGCCGTAGAACTCACCCGACTTGTGGCGCGGGATGAGGCGGGCGAACAGCGAGCGCGAGAGCGCCTGCGTGCCGCCCTGTACCATGCCGACGAGCGCGGCGAGGAGGAGGAAATGCGTTGCCGTCGTCATGAAGTAGCCGACGATCGTGATGCCCATGTAGACGACGAGGCCGGCGAGGATCGCGGTCTTCGCGCCGATCCTGCCCGCGAGCGCCCCGAACAAAAACGCGAACGGCGCGCCCACGAGCTGCGTGA
Source organism: Longimicrobiales bacterium (assembly GCA_050732715.1). GTDB lineage: Bacteria > Gemmatimonadota > Gemmatimonadetes > Longimicrobiales > RSA9 > JBOHRM01. The sequence continues at coordinate 5,388 of JBOHRM010000161.1, read as the reverse complement.
TCAGGATCGCCGCGATCAGCGCCTCGCGCGCGATCCCGATCTCGGCGCCGTAGATCGTAGCCATGCGGATGATCGTCGTGATGCCGTCGCCGTAAATGAGGACCGCTAGCAGCATCAAGAACGCATACTTGTAGCCGCGCAGGTGACGGAACGTCTCGGCGAGTCGCGCGAGCGCGGCGCGGGTGGCGTTCTCCGTCATCGTCTCGTCCGCCTCGAGGCGACGAGGCGGCTCGGGCACACGCCGGAACAGCGGGATCGAGAACAAGACCCACCATATGGCGGCGGAGAGCAGTGCCAGACGGACCGGCAGCGTCGCCGCCGCGGGCCCGATATCGTCACCCGACGGCAGACCGAACGTGCCGGGCGACAGGATCCACGCGAGATTCAGCGCGAGCAGCACGCCGCCGCCCAGATAGCCGAGCCCATATCCGGCGGTCGACGCGCGGTCCAGCTCACCCTGCTTTGCGATGTGCGGCAGCAGCGCGTCATAGAACACAATGCTGCCCGCAATGCCGATGTTCACCACCATGAACAGGCCGATCGCTATCTGCCAGTCTCCCTGCTGGATGAAGAACATGCCGGCCGTCGCCGCCGCGCCGAGGATCATGAACGCGCCCAGCATGCGCTTCTTTACCGCCGCGAAATCCGCGAGCGCGCCTAGGATCGGCGACATGATCCCGATGAAGATCACCGCGATCGACGTCGCGACGCCGAACCGCGAAAACGCCAGACGCTCGGGCAAACCCGCCGCCGCGACGCCCTGGAAATACGGCGGGAACACCGCCGCGATCACTGTGGTCATCACCGCCGAGTTCGCCCAGTCGTACATCGCCCAGGCGCGCAGCTCGCGCCGGCCCAGGCCGACCCGCTCGAGGAACGATGTCCTTGCCCCGTCGCTCATCCTCACCGATTTCGCGAGCCCGCGGTGCGCCCGTTGCGAAAAACTCGCCTCGCACGTTTATTGGAGCGTAGACCGCACAGCGCGGCCGAAGTTAGACCCACGAGGCGCTCGACCGCTACCGCAGAGGATAGGCCGCCCACCGCAGTGACAGGTTGGTTACGTACCCATTACGCAAACCCGCCTGATCCTCGGTACAGGTGAGATTCCCGCCCTTCTGACGGTGCGCACCGTCCCAGTCGCCACCACGTTGAAACGGCGATTCGCCCCGGTGCTGCCCCGCCTCGCCACTCCCAACGCTGCGGCCGATGAGCATCGCCGCCACGTTGGTTCGAGCGGGGGTCGCGGTGGTGTGGTACGGGGGCGGTCCGTGGTTGCGCCGTGCCGTCTTCGGTTTATATTCGGTATCCCGGGCCGCTGAATGCGCCCGGGCGGAGCTCGGCGGTGCACTTGTCGATTTCGTGGCGCGCGGAAACGACTAGTCGGCGAGGGGAGTGAAATGGAACTGACGAGGAGATCCTGATGCACTTCGCCAGGATGTTCATCCGGCGTCCGGTGATGGCGAGCATGCTGAGCCTGCTGTTCGTGCTGGTGGGCGTCATCGGATACACGCGGCTGCCTGTGCGGGAGTTCCCGGATGCGGACGCGCCGATCGTGTCCGTGACGGTGATTCTGCCGGGTGCGAGCCCACAGGTGGTCGAGTCGGCGGTCACGGACGTGCTCGAGGAGGAGCTGTCGGGGCTCGAGGGGCTGCGCACGCTGACGAGTGCGAGTCAGGATCAGATGAGCCTGATCACGCTCGAGTTCAACCTCGAGCGAGAGATCGAGGACGCGGCGCAGGACGTACGTGACCGTGTTGGCCGTGTACGCGGCTTCTTACCGGAGGACATTGAGGAGCCGGTAGTCGCGAAGGAAGAGGCGGACGCGTTCCCGATCATGTTCCTCGCCTTGACGTCGAACAGCTACAGTCTGATGGAGCTGTCGGACATCGCGGACCGGCAGGTCACGCCACGGTTGCAGACGATTCCGGGCGTGTCGGGCGCGCCGATCTTCGGTGAGCGGCGTTTCTCGATGCGGGTGTGGCTTTCGCCGCGTGAGCTCGCTGGGCGCGGCCTGACTGTGCAGGACGTAGAGGATGCGATCCGCACGCGCAGCGTCGAGATTCCGGCGGGCCGGATCGAATCGGACCGGCGCGAGTTCTCGGTCCGGTATCTCGGTGAGATGAAGACGCCGGACGAGTTTGCGGCGCTGACGGTCGCGAGCGATCCCGCGCTCGTGAAGCTGGGCGACGTTGCGCGCGTCGAGCCGGGCCCCGAGGACGAGCGATCGGTGACGCGTTACTCGGGCGCGGACGCCGTGTTTATCGGCGTCGTACGTCAGTCGCAGTCGAACGTGATCGAGGTCGCGGAAGCCGTCCACGCCGAGCTGCCCGGGATCCAGGCTCAGCTCCCCCCAGGGGTCGAGCTCGCCATGGCGTTCGATGGCTCGGTCTTCGTGGCGCGATCGATTCAGGAGACACAAGAGACGCTGCTCATCACCGCCGCGCTCGTGGTCCTGGTGATCTTCCTGTTCCTCGGCACGCTGCGCGCGACGATCATCCCCGCGCTCGCGATCCCGGTCTCGATCGTCGCCGCGTTCGGCATCCTGGCAGCGCTCGGTTACTCGGTGAACACGCTGACGCTGCTCGGGCTGATCCTGGCGATCGGGATCGTGGTCGACGATGCGATCATCGTGCTCGAGAACGCGTACCGGCATCAGGAGGAGCTGGGCGAAGATCCGGAGACGGCGGCGATCGAGGGTACGCGTGAGATCACGACGGCCGTGCTCGCGGCGACGATCTCGCTGCTCGCCGTGTTCTCGCCGCTGCTGTTCCTGACCGGTGCGACGGGGCGGTTGTTCAACGAGTTCGGCGCCGCACTCGGCGGCGCCGTGCTCATCTCGGGCATCATGGCGCTCACGCTCTCACCGATGCTGGCGGCGAAGATCCTCCGTGTGTCCGCGCGCGAATCGAGGTTCCATCGCGTCACGGGCCGGGTCTTGGACGGCATGTCCTCGTGGTACGTCGGCACGCTCTCGCGCGCCTTGGCGCGGCCGTTCCTCGTGATCGCCGGCGGCGCCGTGGTCGCGGTATCGGCAGTTGCGCTGTTCATGTCGCTCGAGCGCGAGTTCGTGCCACCGGACGACCGCGGCTTCTTCTTCTCGTTCATCATCGCGCCAGAGGGCTCGACCGTCGGCTACACAGACGAGTACATGCGGCAGGTCGAGGCGATTTTGCACAACACCGAGGACGTGCGTTCGACCTTCGCAGTGGTTGGGTTCCAGGGTCCACCGAGCTCGGGCGTGGTCGGCGCCCTGCTGACCGACTGGGAAGAACGGGACCGCTCGGCGCAGGACGTCATCAGCCAGGTGCAGCCCCAGTTCTTCTTCGGTGTGCCCGGCATCTTTGCGTTCGCCACGAACCCGCCCGCATTCGGCGGGTTCCTGCCGCCCGTGCAGTTCGTGGTGAAGAATCGCGACTTCAACGCGCTGGTCGACGGGATGGAGGCGTTGGTGGCGCGCGCGAGCACGATCCCGGGGCTGCTGAACGTGGACACGGACCTTCGTGTGACGCGGCCGGAGCTGATGGTCACGCCGGATCGGGATCGCGCGGAAGACCTCGGTGTGCCCGCGCGCGACATCGCGACGACGCTCCAGACACTGCTCGGCGGCCGCGACGTGACGCGCTTCACGTCGGACAACAAGCTGTACGACGTGATCGTGCGGCTCGATCCGGCCGAGCGCGCGACGCCTTCCGATATCACGGGGCTGAACGTGCGCGGCCGTGACGGCGCGCTCGTTCAGCTCGATGCCGTGACGCAGATCGAGGAGCGTGTCGGTCCGCGCCAGCTCAATCACCACGACCGCGTGCCCTCGTTCACGCTGTCCGCGAGTCTCGCGCCCGGCTTCACGCTCGGCCAGGCGCTCGATTCGTTGAACGTCGCGGCCGCCGAGGTGCTGCCACCCGGCACGACGACGGACCTGGCCGGCGAGTCCCGCGAGCTGCGCGAGAGCAGCAACGCCCTGTACTTCGCGTTCGCGCTCGCGCTCGTGTTCGTCTTCATGGTGCTCGCCGCGCAGTTCGAGTCGCTCGTGCACCCGTTCACGGTGCTGCTGGCCGTACCGCTCGGCGTGACGGGCGCGCTCGCTGCGCTCCGGATGGCAGACTCGACGCTGAACGTGTACAGCCAGGTCGGGATGATCCTGCTGATCGGGCTCGTCGCAAAGAACTCGATCCTACTGGTGACGTACGCGAACAACCTCCGCGACGAGGGGCGTGACGCGGTATCGGCGATACGTGAGGCCGGACGCATCCGCCTGCGTCCGATCCTCATGACCTCCATCTCCGCGATCTTCGGTGCCCTGCCGATCGCGCTCGGTCTGGGTGCCGGCGCCGGCAGCAGGCAACCGCTCGGCTACGTCGTCATCGGCGGTTTGTTGTTGTCCACGTTCCTGACGCTCTACCTGGTGCCGGCGGTGTTCGTCGTGATCGAGCGTCTGCGCGGTGAGCGCGCACCGGCAATGGCGGCGGCGGGCGTCGCAAGGAAAGAGAGCATCCCTTCCCCCAGCATGGCGGAGGTTTAGGAGAATACATGCCTGAGCGTTGCATCAGATTCGCCGCGGTGCTGATCGCCACCGCCTCTGTGCAGGCCGGCGCATTGGTGGCGGCTTCACCCGTCTCGGCGCAAGCCGCCCAGGAAGGTGTGCCCGTGGTCACGCTCGCCGAAGCGCGGCGTCTCGCCGGACAGGTCGACCCGGTCACGGTGGGTGCGAGGGGTGGCGTCGAGGCGGCGGTGTGGGACCGGCGCGCCGCGCTCACGAACCTGATCACGCCGAACGTCGTCGCATCGACGAACTTCACGCGTTTCTCGGAGCCGTTCTTCAACTTCGGTACGCTGGAGACCAGCTCGAACGCCACCAGTGCGACGCTCGATGTGAGCTATTCGCTGTTCGGCCCACGCAAGATCGCCGAGCTCAGACGGTCGGGCGCCGCATTGGATGGCGCCGAGGCGGACGAGACGGTGGCCCGCTTCCGCACCGCGCTCGAGACGGATGCCGCGTATTTCGCCGTGCTCGCCGAGCACGAGCTCGCGCGCGTGGCCGCGGACCGTCTCGAACGCGCGGACGAGCAGCTCGCCGTGGCGCGGGTCCGCGTGCTCGCGGGCGAGGCCATCTCGACGGATTCGCTCCAGCTGCTGCTCGAGCGGAACCGCGCGCAGCTCGCGGTGTTGCGGAACGATTCCGCGCTCGCCGTATCGAGGCTCCGCCTCGGCCGGCAGATCGGCAGATCGGGCCCGGCCGACGCCGCGCCCATTGACACGGCACTGCCGCCGCCGTTGCCGCTGACCCAGGCCGACGCGATCGCCGAGCTGCACGCGAACGGCCCCGATATCGCGGCCGCGCGCGCGGCCGAGCGCAGTGCCGGCGCCGCGCTCAGTGCGCAGCGCGCGGCG
>JBOHRM010000160.1:0-3286 GCA_050732715.1 Longimicrobiales bacterium | reverse complement strand
TCGCCGAGGTCGGCGCACCGGACGACCCGCCGCTTGCCGTACGCACGCGCGGCGACGCCGCGGCGCGCGCCGCGATCGCGCCGGACGCGCTCAAGCAGGTTCTGCTCAACCTCGTGCAGAACGCGCGCGACGCCATGCCGAACGGCGGGACCGTCGAGGTCAATGTCGAGCGTGCCGGCGCTGACGTTGTCGTCGAAGTTCAGGATGACGGCCCCGGCATCTCCGAAGCGGTGCTCCCCCGGCTGTTCGACCCGTTTTTCACGACCAAGAGCCGGGTCCAGGGCGTAGGGCTCGGGCTGTATACGGCGGAGGGCCTCGTCCGCGCCGCCGGGGGCCGGATCAGCGCCGGGAATCGCGGCGAAACGAGTGGCGCGCGGATCCGAATCGAGCTGCCGTCGCCCGCATCACGATCACCGGAGCGCGTGACGCCGGCACATACTGCCGCCAGGACACCCGCCGTGACCGCATGATGAAGGGCCGCATCCTACTCGTCGACGATGATCGCGCGTTCCGCCTGTCGACGGCGGCGCTGCTGCGGCAGGATGGCCACGACGTCGTGGCGGCGGCCACGGGCAGGGAAGCCGCCGAGAGGCTCGATGCCGGCACGTTCGACCTGATGATCCTCGATTTCCGCATGCCCGGCATCGACGGCATCGCGCTCGCGGAAGTCCTGCGTCGCCGCGGCCACGCACTGCCTATCCTCATGATCACCGGGTTCGGCTCCGTCGACCGTGCCGTCGAGGCGTTGCATGGTGGCGTGGACGACTTCCTGACGAAACCGATCGAGCCGGACGTGCTCAGCGCGCGCGTCGAACGCTTGCTCGAGCGGCGTCCTCGGCTTTCGAACAACGACACGGGTACCGGCGCGCTCGCTCGAGCCTCACGGGCCGGCGCCCCGCGCGCCGAGTGCACGGCCGGCCCCGCGGACGCGGGTCCGTTGGGCCGACTCGTCGGTCGGTCCGCGGCCATGGCCGCTGTGCGCGAGCGCGTCCATCTCGTGGCCCCGACGGATGCGTCCGTCCTGATTCTCGGCGAGACCGGCGTCGGCAAAGAGCTCATCGCCCGCGCGATCCACGAGCTGTCGCCGCGCAGCGGCCGAGCCTTCATTGGCGTGAACACGGCGGCGCTCGCCGGCGGTGTCCTCGAATCCGAGCTGTTCGGTCACGTACGCGGCGCCTTCACCGGCGCCGTCCAGACCCGCGACGGACTATTCCGCGCCGCGCACGGCGGAACCCTTCTGCTCGATGAGATCGGCGACGTCGACGTGACAGTGCAACGGCGGTTGCTGCGCGCGCTTCAGGAGCACGAGATCGTACCCGTCGGCTCGACACGAGCCGTGCCGGTCGATGTCCGCACCATCGCCGCCACCAGCCGGGACCTGCGCGTCGAGGTCGACGCCGGCCGGTTTCGCGATGACTTGCTCTACCGGCTCGACGTCTTCCGGATCGAGATCCCGCCGTTACGTGAGCGCAGGACCGACATCCCGCTGCTCGTCGAGGCATTCCTCAACGCACGGTCCGTCGAGCCGCGCCTGACTTGCTCGCCGCTGACGATGCGGCTGCTCCAGGCGCACAACTGGCCGGGCAACGTCCGCGAACTGTTCGCCGCGCTCGAAAGCGCGCTCATCCACTCGCGCGGCGGCCCGATCGAGGCGCAACACCTGCCGGAATCCATTCGCCGTACGAGCGGACCGCGCGCTGGCCGCCCCGTTACGCGGCCCCGGCCTGAGCCCGACGCCGGGCACTTCGCCCACGAACGCTACCGTCAGCCGCTGTCGCCCGAGGCGGAACGGAACGCGATCCGGCGGGCGCTCGAGCAGACCGGTGGCGTCCGCGTCCGCGCCGCCGAACTGCTCGGCATGGGTCGCACCACGCTGTGGCGCAAGATGAAGGAGTACCGGCTGGACGGCGCCGAGGCCGGGTGAACAATGATGGACGCGCGGTTTTGAGGCGTCCTGACCATCAACTTCGCGCGGCTGCGATCGTCGTCGGCGAGAGGCTCAGTGCCTCCCCGATGTGCGCGGCGTTCGAGCTCGGCTGGCCTGGCAGGAACTCGTGAACCCGCAGGGCAGAGGACGCACCGCGGTCCAGCTTCTCGATTCGTGTCCGATCCTGGCCGAACAACGTCAGGATGCGTTGAGCCGTGCTCGTGGCCTGCTCCGCCGTAGTGGCAACACCCTTGAGGAAGAAGCGAAGCCACTCCTCCCATTCTCCATCCGTGCGACCTTAAATCGGCGAGCAGTTTTTAGATTATTGGGGCTGAGCTTAAATAGCTACCGTACGTTGCTAGCCGGATCGGCGCTGTGGCGGCCCGTCGTCGCAGAACGGAGCGCACCGACACGTGCGCCTGTGTCGACTGATGCCGCCGCGGGCGCCGCGCAGCCGACCATCGACTTCCTACTCAACAGCCACGCGTGGCTCGCCTCGATCCTGCCGGGTTCCGGCGTACCAACAACAGGCCGGCGACTGCCGCGACGCACAGGAATTCGACGCTGTCGTGGTCGACCGCCAGAACCGGCGTCTCAAGTTGGTGATCGGCCGAGTCGTCGGTTGGAAAGTCGGCCCATCCAGCCATTGACGGCTTTTCCGGAGTCGCTCCGGTCCAGGTCCGGGACTGTTTCCGAAGCCGGTCACGATCGCGCCACAGCTCTCGCTGAGGATCGTCGTGCAGCTAGAGCGACATTCTTTCATTCGTCGTCCTGGGTAGCATCCCACAAGGCCTTCCAGGGTCCGCCGAAACCGCCCTTTATATTGAAGCAAGTTTTTGTCGGTTCCTCGGATTAGGCGGTTCTATGCAAGCGGTGCGCGCTGTCAGAGAAGTCGCTCATGCGCCGTACCGTGGCGTGGCGCGCGAGGTTGACCACATAGCGCCGAACCCGGACGCGATCGAGGAGTTGGGCGACGAGATCGCGACGCTGGCCGCGCACCTACACGCGGCGACACACCGCCTGCTCATGTTAATCGCGGAGTTCGACCGGCTGCGGGGCTGGGAGGACTGCGGGCACCGGAGCTGCGCGCATTGGCTCGCGTTCCGCACCGGCATCGATCTGGGCGCTGCGCGTGAGAAAAGTACGAGCGGCGCGTGCGCTCCAGACGCTCCCGCTGACCAGCGCCGCGATGGCGCAGGGCGAGCTGTCCTTCTCCCAGGTGCGGGCCCTTACTCGGGTGGCGACGGCGACGACCGAATCCGAGTTGCTCGAGCTGGCGAGCGGCACGACGACGGCGCAGCTCGAGCGGATCGTCCGCGCCTGGAAGAAAGGGAGCCGGAAGGATGCAGCGGAGCGAGA
>JBOHRM010000159.1:0-11463 GCA_050732715.1 Longimicrobiales bacterium | reverse complement strand
GTCGTAGATCGTGCCGCGCGGCGCGGGCAGTTCGAGCCCGTGCGCGTGCTGCTCGCCCGCTCGGCTCACCCACACCTCGTGCTCGACCACCGTCAGCTCGAACGCGCGCGCACCCAGCAGCGCCGCGAACGCCAGCAGTCCGAAAACCAACAGCCGCCGACGCAAGCCGTGCCGGCGGCCGGGAAAACCGCGCTGCCGCCGCACCCCCCGCTGCCCCCGCCTCATCATTTCGGCTCCCGGCCGCCGGACTCCGCAACCCGAACGCCGGCCGTGTCCCGCGGCTCGACGCTCCGTTCACCACGCAACAGAATCACGATCTCGTCGCTCGCCGCCGGCACGCGCATCCCCAGACGCTGCGTCGCCACGTCGAGAACGCGCGCGCGGCTCTCGAGCTGCTGCAGTCGCGCCCAAAGCTCGGATCGCTCCGACTCGGCCAGCGCGCGCGCCGAGCGCGCACGATCCAGCTCTCGCAAAGCGTTCAGCGCTCGACCCTGACGCCACACCACCATCGTCAACGACGCGAGCAGCAGCGCAAACGCGAGAACCAGACGGACCGTGCCACGCGCGCCCATCTACGCCGCCTTCCGCCACGCCCGCAGACGCGCGCTTCGCGCACGCGGGTTCGCTTCGACCTCGGCCGCGCCCGCGCGCCCGGGCCGACGCGTCAGCGTCTCGCCCAGCGGCCGGCCCCGACACCGGCACTCCGGCAGCGCCGGCGGACACACGCAGGACCGGCTCCAGTCCCGAAACGACCCCTTCACCAGCCGATCCTCCGCCGAGTGGTACGCGAGCACCACCAGCACGCCGCGCGGCTCGAGCCGGTCGCGCAAAACCGGAAGCGCGCGCTCGAGATCTTCCAGCTCCCGATTCACCGCGATCCGCAACGCCTGAAACAGCCGCGCCTTGTCCTGCGCATCGAGCCGGGGACCCAACGCCGCCCGCAGCGCGGCCACCAGGTCATCGCTCGTCTCGAACCGCCGACGACGACGGCGCCGCACGATCTCCGCGGCCAGCCGCCGCGACCGCCGCTCGTCACCGTACCTGTAGAACACGTCCGCCAGCGCCACTTCCGTCAGCTCGTTCAACAGCATCGCGGCATCCGGTTCGCCCGCCCCAACCGACATCCTCATGTCCAACCGTACACCAGGCCGAAACGAAAAGCCGCGCCCCGCTTCATCCAGCTGATGCGACGAAACCCCCAGGTCCAGCATCGCACCGGCCAACGGCTCATCGACCGCCGCCGCCGCATCGGCAAACGTCCGCCGCGCGAACCGGACCCGGTCGCCGAAGCGCTCGAGGCGACGCGCCGCAACCGCCAGCGCCTCCGGATCACGGTCCACCGCGATCACACGAGACTCCGCGCCCCGCACCAGCACCGCTTCGCTGTGACCGCCACCGCCCACCGTGCCATCGAAATACACCCCACCGCGCTCCGGCTCGAGAACCTCGACCACCTCACGAACCATGACCGGAACGTGATACACATCGGCCACGACTCAGCGGAAAATCTGCGGCGCAAACCGGTCGAACCGACCCGTGCTCGCCGTGACCGCACGCTCGAACCCGTCCGGATTCCATAGCTCGACCTTGTCGATCGCGCCGACCAGCAGCACCTGGCCATCCAGCTCCGCCGCCTCCTTCAGACGCTGCGGAATCAGAATCCGACCCTGCGCATCCACAACCACCTCGACCGCATTCGCCATGATCGACAACACATACAGCCGAGCGTCCGCATCCTTCCCCATCAATTCGCTCAGCCGATCCTCCACCTTCAACCACTCGAGCTCAGGGTACAACGCAAGCGCCGGCGGGTACGGCTGCACCAGCACAAACCGCTGGTCCGCCGCCTCACGACGAAACGACGCCGGAAGGCTGACTCGCCCCTTCTCATCCAGTTGATGCTGGTAGCTTCCAAGAAACCTGCCCCCTCGGACCGGGGCGTGCGCTGCCTGCATGCGGGCCTTTCCTGGCGGCCGGCGAGTGGTCCACAATCCCCCACTTCACCCCACTTAGCACCACCAAGCTACGCGCGCGGCCCACGCGAGTCAAGAAGCGAGACACCGCCTACGACTTTGGTCCAACGGTAACGGAATCGTGAATTTCGGCGGAGATCGCGTGGCGACGTGGGAGCTGAATCCGATGCAGATCGGGCCGGAAGCGCGTGAGCGCCCCGGCCCGATCTCATGGAGACCCGATGGGTTGTTTCGTCCCTTCGCCCCCCCGGGAGAGGGTAAGGGTGAGGGGGCCTTTACCGGCCGCGCTCGATGAGCAACTGCGCGATCTCCTTATGCTGGCGGGCCGCCGTGATGATCTGCTGGCGGCTGTTCTCGGCCTGCGGCGAGGTTGCGCCGAACGGTGCGGCCTGCTCCATCAGTGCGAGCACCTGATTGAACAAGGGGAGCGTCGCCTGAGCGGTTGCGAGATCCTGCATGGCGGAGGCCCGGCCTTCGGCCTGCTGGTACAGGTCGATGCCCTCGAAGTACGCGATCATGCCGCGTGCCCCGGGCGTCTGCGCGAGCTCCTTGGCGGCGTTGTAGTAGGCCTTGGCGCCCTCATAGTCACCGGCCTTGCCCTTTTCGTCGTATCCCCGCTTGGCGATCTGCTGAGCGAGCACGTCCTGTTGCTCCGGGGTGAGCTCATTGCGCTGGAGCGCGGTGCTGAATGCTGCTTGGGCGCCTGCGAGATCGCCGGTGTCGAGCAGCCAGAGTCCCTTGCGTGCGCTCACGCTGTAGTCCGGATCGATCTGGACCGCACGCTCGAGCATGGCGAGTGCGTCGGCGGTGCGGCCGGCGTCGTTGAGCGCGTCGGCATAAGCCGAGTGCAGCGCCGCGTCCTCCGAGTGTGCAGCGATTGCCTTTTCTCCGAACTGTACGGCGAGATCGTTCTGCTCGAGTCTGCGGTACGCCTGGAGCATGTTTCGCAGCATGACGATGCTGACCGAATCAGGTTTCTCGGCGAACACGGGCTCGTAGTAGTCGAGCGCCTTCTCGAGCAACGCATTCGCTTCGGCTTCATTGCCGTTCGCGCCGGCGTTCTCGAGCAGATCGGTGGCCGCGTTCATCGCCATATGCCCGATGTACTCGCGCAACCGCACATCGTCCGCGCCCTCGCCGGTGAGGCCATCCTCGAGCATCGTCATGGCGCTATGGGGATTGCCCGCGTTCGCAATGTCCGTGGCAATCTGGAGACGCACCTGTGTGTTGCCGGGATCGAGCTCGAGGTAGCTGCGCAGATATTGGTCGGACTTCGCATTGTCACCCAACTCGGCCGCGATCAGTGCCGCGGAGAGCAACGCATCTGCGTGCAGGCCCTGCTCCATGTCGAGCAACTGCTCGAACGTGGTGAGCGCCTCCTCGGGACGCTCGAGCTTCCAGAGTGCCTGTCCTTTGCCGTAGAGCGCGCTCTTCGCCTGATCGTTGATCGCGAGCGCCCTGTCGCAGTTCTCGAGAGCCGACTGCCAATTCGAGCTCTCCAGGTAGTCGTTGCAGTAATAGGCCAGCTCGAGCTGTTGGGCGAACAGCTCGAACTGCGAGACGATGTGGTCGGCCGCCTGCTTCTGGTCGGTCGTCGTGACCGGCTCGACCTCGAACGTTTCGCCGCTCTCGGGGCTGATGATCTGAGCGGCGACGATGTTGCCGCCGGCGGCCTCCTCGAAAGTACCGCACATCACGAGGGGGATGCCGACGTCGGGCATGCCGGCGAGCTGGCGGGCCTTGATGCAATCGACGAGCATATCTTCGTCGACCCCATATTTCTTCATTACGTCCTTCAGGTCACCGAGGTCGGCGGGCTGATGTTTGGCGAGGTTCTCGAGTCGCTTCACGACCTCATCCGCCACCCGTTCGCCGAATTTGTTGTCGTCGCTCGTCTTGTTGCTGAATTCGGGGACGACGAGGATTCTCATCCGATCGCCCACCTGCTGCTGCGCCTCCGTGCCAGTTTGGAGAACGGCGCTCGCCGGCAGCAGTAACGCCAGTGCGACGGCGGCTCTGCGAGGAATGATCGTCCGATGCATGGTCCAGGGTCTCCACTCCCGAGGTACGGATTAACGACCGCCGTGCATGGGCGGCCGGCTCGCACGATGGTACATCCAGCGACTGCCGAACGTTCGCCGGCGCGGCCCCTTCCGGCGGAAGGGTGGCTCATCCGCGGCCGATCGAATCGTTTGTGGCTGCATCTTGAAACTGACTCGCCTCCTCCCCGCTGTGTTCGGGCATGCTGCCGGCCGGGGAGTGACTCGCGCGTTCTACGCTACACCGAAATGGTATACAGTGATCCGCCCCTCGCGCAAGTCTCTCGGCTCGTCCGTTGCGGCCACGTTACCGTCGGCTGTACGATTCACGAGCCAGGATCGAGGGGGGGTCGGGGATGGAGTCACGCAGGAGGGAGGCGGTGTTGGATGCGCTCGCGCGGTTCCGCACCGTCCTCGAAGGTGAGGAGAGCAGCCTGGTCACGCCGGCCGGTGAGCCGCTCACATCGCGACGCCGCGAGGACTTGGTCGAGCAGGCGGCGGAACGGAAGCGGCTCACGCGGGCGCACGCCGAGCTGGTCTACGATATCGCGGCGGAGGAAGGGCTCGATCCCGCGTTCGCGTTCGAGCTGGTCCGGTCCGGCGTCGCCGTCTGTGAAGCGCCGAGCGGACCAGTGCCGCCGCGAGACACGAAGATCGAAGGGGCGCCCGAATGGATCGCGCCGGCGGCGGTCAGCGAGCCGGTGGCCACGGAGGACGTGGTTCGCGAACGGCGCATGCGGTCGAGTTTCCGCAGGCTTCGCGGCCATCTCGAACGATGCGCGACGCCGGAAGAAGCGATCGTGGCGTTCTGCGCCGAGCCCGACGTCGGCGAGTGCGGCTATCTGCTCGATTAGCACTCAGTTCTCCATGGCGCTGTTGCGCCACCAGCGATCCCTGAAACGGGGCGGCGGCGGGGAACCCGCAACCCGCAACACGCCAACTCGCAACCCGTTTCTAGTCAGGACCTGGGCGCTCTCGGCGGAGCCGGCACCACCCCCGCCGGCGCGGCGTCCTCATTGGCTGAGCCGATGATTGGGCGACGGGAGTTGTCGACGAGGCGCTCCGTGAACGCGAGCCGCTCCTCGATCAGATCGACACGCTGGGTGAGGTGCTCGGCGAGCGTGCGGATGTGGGCCAATTCGGGAGCGTCCGCGTTCGGGCGTTGCCGTTCGAGGGCCATTGCTTCGAGCAGCTTGCCGAGCTTGGATGAGATCGGCGCCAGGATCGCAACGGCCGCCGCGCATATGAAGAGGACGATCGGGATCAGCTCTCCGGGTATCTGCATTGTACGCCCTTCGTTGATCGACTATCTGACGAACTGACCGACGGAATGGCGCAGCACCGTGCTGAGCGCGGCGACGTCTTCCGCGTCGTTGTACACGTTGGGTGCCACGCGCATCGCGGAGCCGCGTAGTGAGACGCTGATCTGCGCGCCATCGAGCGTGGCCGCGAGCGCGGCGAGGTCTGTGCCGTGCGGGAGGCGCAGGCCGGCGATGTGTGCGCCGCGCCAGTCATCGTCCTCGACGCGGAACCCCAGCGATCGGGCCTCGGCGAGGGGCTCGGCCATCAAGGCCGCGCAGTAGGCCTGGATTCGCTCGGGGCGCCAGCTCAGGATCTGCTCGAGCGCAGCGCGCATCATCGGCATGAGGATGAAGTTGCTGCGTTCGCCGACGTCGTAGCGGATCGCGCCGGGCTGGTACTCGTCGCGATAGAGCACGAGCCCCTGGAAGTCGTCGGACCCGTCGCGCGCGATCCAGGTCTCCTCGAGCGGCTCGCCGCCGTCGTACCGATCGCCGAACCAGCCGAGCGCGAGCGAATACGGGCCGAGCAGCCACTTGTAGCCGGCGCAGATCACGGCGTCGGGACGGACGCGCTCGAGATCGAGCGGCAAAGCGCCGAGGGATTGAGATGCGTCGATGACGAACGCCGCGCCGTGCACTCGCGCGCGGTCTCCAATGCTGGCGAGGTCGAAGAGCGTGCCATCGGTCCAGTGCACGTGCGGCAATGCAACGAGCGCGGTATCCGCATCGATCGCCTCGACCAAGCTCGCGCTCCACGCTTCGGCTCTGCGCTCGCTCTCGGGTGCCGGCACCACGCGCAGGCTCGCATCGTGGTTCGGGCACAGCGCGCGCCACGCGTACACGTTGCTCGGGAACTGCTCGCCCGCGATGACGATGTTCTGGCCGCGCCGCACGCGCGTGTTCCGCGCGATCGTCGCGGTGCCATAGGAGACGGCGGGCAGGATCGCGACACGCGTGGCGTCGCGCGCGCCGAGCAGCTGCGCGAAGAGCCGCCGGACCTCATCGCTCTCGTCGAAGAAGTCGCGCGCGGTGATGCCGCTCGGATCCGCTTTGCGGCGGATGCCCTCGGCGCCCGCGGCCTGCACGCGCCGCGAGAGCGGACCCATGTATGCGCAGTTCAGGTAGTGGCGGCCCTCGGGAATCGAGAAGCCGTGCTTCTGGCATTCGAGCATCAGTCGTTGCTCATTAGATATCCAGCCGGTTGTTCGACCGGTCGACGTCGCGGAGCACGGCATGGGAGCCGGACGTTGCCCGCGACGGCCCGCGCTCGCCGGTGCGGCGCCGGCCCCGGCGCGGCCGGTCGGGAGCGCTCCCCCTTCATGTGGGTTCCCCCCGCTGCGTGGCCGCGGGCTGATGCAGGACCGCGTCGAGCATCGCCTCGATCCGCGGTACCAGCCCGGACGGGGGGGCCGACACGTTGAGCACCCATGCGCCGCGCTCTGCCAGGCGTCCGATCCACGAGATCATGTCGTCAGGATACGCTTCCCGCGCCGCCGGCGTTTCGCGGAGCTCCGTCATGATGCGCTCCGGATGCACCCGCGCGAACTCGGACCCGGAACCTTCGTCACGGCGCAGCAGGCAGACGCCGACCCGTCGGGCGAGCGGGGATTCCGGCAGCGCATCGAGGCGCGCGACGTCGAGCGCCAATCTCGACATGCCGTTCGCGAGCGTGATCGGCGGGACCGCTGCGAGCTCGGGGAAATGCGACGCCGCATCCTCGGGCAGATGCAGCGTCCCCGGCAAGCCCCAAACGCGCTGCTCCGGCCGTGTCTGGACATACACCCGCTCGTCCGACAGCACTTTCAGCCCCGCCCGCGCAGCCGCGTAGAGCAGCGTGCTCCTGCCGGCGCCGGATGACCCCACGAGCAGCACCGCTGTCCCGTCCCGGCCTACCGCTCCGGCATTGACTGGCGCGCGATCGAGCCGCCCGAGCAACGCCAGCGTCACCGCCTCGACCGGCCCATGACGGAACTGTCGCGGGTCCTCGAGCAACGTGCGCCTGGCGCACACCCGCGTGACGCGCCGCTCACCCTCCTCTGCCCCACCCTCTGCCCCGGGGCGCTCCCCGTCCGGGCGCGTCGCGCCATCGCCTCCCTGCTTGTGAGCACCCTCACCAACGCCGTCGTCGCGACCTTCAGCGGACGCATCGTCGGACACGGAACCGAGCCATGTCGCCCCACCGGTCGCATCGTCGTCTACGACGATACGGATGTGCACGCCGCGCGTCTCGACCAGCCACGGCGCGCGATCCAACGAGCGCCAGGCGCCGAGCGCATCCGCTACCACATCGAGCACCCCCGTCGTGTCGGACTCATAGCAAACGGGAATACCCAGCACCGGCAGCTGCTGTGCATACGCCGGCGCCGCGACCGGCGTCGCGGCGTCCAATGTATGGGTAGATGACGTCTCCGATTCCATCGAACTCGAACCTCGTCGTCCTCTTCGCGGCTCCTTCTCTGCGAAGGGCCCGGCAGAAGCGTGGCGCGGCCGGAAGAACGCGCTGAACCGATAGCCGTCACGGGTCCGGCGCCGTGGGCCGGCAGGTACCGCACCTGTGAGATGAGCCACTTCAGGATACCGTCTCCCGGCGCTCAAGATACCCGCGCCGAGTTGCCGAAGCCAGTCGTCCCGCGGCAAAATGTTTTCACGTCACCGCTTACGGCCGATTCTCACGAGCGTCCGAACGCCGGTCCCGGCGTGTTGTCGATTCGCCCGTTCCACATTCGACGTAGAGGTGAAAGCGGGAACGGGTCCCGCCACTGGCGTTGTCGTCAGCGTCGGTTAGACAAACGTTCCCGACGTCCGACCATCATCGGACGATGTATTGGACCGATGGCGCTCAGGGAGCGGAGGCGCGTGGAAGC
The DNA here is from genome assembly GCA_050732715.1 of Longimicrobiales bacterium. Classification (GTDB taxonomy): domain Bacteria; phylum Gemmatimonadota; class Gemmatimonadetes; order Longimicrobiales; family RSA9; genus JBOHRM01. The sequence continues at coordinate 3,286 of JBOHRM010000159.1, read as the reverse complement.
TCATGGAGGTTTCCGACAGTCCCTACACCGGCGCGGAAACCTGCAGGAAGATCATCGAAGTGCTCGATCGCCTCCATGCGATGCGTCGGCCACGGCTGGTCAGGTACACCCGCCGGTCCGAAAAGGGCAACGGATTCGTCAACGGCGAACCGCGCAACGTAAACGATACCGTTTCGGCCGTGCCCGTCGAGTGCGTCGGCCCACGCCCAGGACAAGGTGTAGGGCACGACCGTGGCAAGCTCCGTTGTCAGTGTCGGAACAGAGGCGCGCGTTGTGTCTGCCAACTTCGACCGAGCCTGCCGGACGTGGAGAGCCCGCCAGAGCGAAAGCCCGCTCAGCGCACCAATCGTGAGTACCGGCCGTTCGTCCTGGTCGGGGTCGGCGGTGACTTCGATGATGGCCGCGGCTGGCGTCAACGCCCAGTAGCACGTTCCTCGCGGCGCCAGGAGATCGAAGCGTCCGGGCTCAGGGTTGGTGGAACGAGTCGAGAACGACCACGGTTGGTCGTATCGGCTCGCGCATGCGCGCCAGAGCGGCCGACGCCGGGACGTGGACGGCACCTTCTCGACATCGCCAGGTCGTGGCGCTCGAAGACCAGGTCGCTGTCGAGCCACTCAAGCCGCGCGAGCCCGAAGACGTGACACGGCATCCAGGAGCAGGCGAGCACTGGCGCCGTTCGCATTCGCGTAGGCCGCCGGCGTGCCATCGAGCGCCCGCAGTCGCGTATTCATCCACGCCGCGAGGTCGGCTTCGGTCAGAAAACTCTCATGGGGCAACTGCCGCCACAAACCGATGACCTCCACTCGTGGTATCAGCCGCCCCGCCGCTCGATCGAACTGCCATGCAGGAAAGGCCCACTGCTGGTCGTCCGTATGAAAGGCCACGAGCTGCCGTTGCTTGGCACGCTTACGGACTGCCTCACCCGTCAACGGTGCCCGCCCCGGCGCTACCAGCCACCGAGTCAAGTCTTGCGCAGTGTAGATCGGACCAATGCGGCGCGCCACGAGCGAAGTGCCGCCCGGCCGCAGCACGGCGGACGCCGCCCAGTCCGCTGCCTGCGCGCCGATCCGTGAGGGATCGACGCCCTCGAGCTGTCGCATGTCCCGCGATAGCTGCCTGCGTAGGCTGTCCTCGAATGCGTCCGTCGCCTCCGCGATCAGTTGCTCGGTCGTCATCGTGAACGTTAGCCATGACCAGGACTGGGCGCAACCAGCGCAACTAAACCCAACTTCACAAACTGATCCATCTGAGTACCGCCCAACGCAAGGCACGCGGGTCCCGCATCGCATCACCGCGCCCCCGGCGGATAACTCGCCATGACCCTCTTCCGGTGTTCGTTCATGCTCTGAACACGAATTGTCACCGCCCAAGGTGCGTGTAGGAGATTTTCTCTTGACGGTTTACAGAGGATCGGTATACCCGATTCCGAGTTGGCCACATTTATTGTGCAGCGAAGGAAAGTCTGCGACACGGAAAGCGATGTGCCGCAACGACAATCGGTGTTGGAAGGGAGTGGGCGCTGCAGGACTCGAACCTGCGACTTCCTGCGTGTAAAGCAGGCGCTCTGACCAGCTGAGCTAAGCGCCCGAAGACGTCAAAGAATGATGGCGAGTGGGATCAGCGCGACGTAGCCGAGGACGAGCAAGAGCGGGGCCGCCACGGTCGAGCCGTCGGCGAGCAACACGTAGCCGAGGCCGATGGCGGCGAGTCCGGCGGCGAGCAGGATCGCGTTGATCTTCGAAAACTCGAGCGAGCTCTCGGGGACGGCGGCCGCCGCACGTCCCGTTCGGGTCTTGGCACTCATACGAGTGCAAACATGACGCCGATTTGCGTGGGAGTCAAGCGGAGAGCATCGTGACAAGAGCGCACCGGGACAGGCAAGCGGAGTGACAGGCAAGCGGAGTGACAGGCAAGCGCAGTGACCGGCAAGCGCAGTGACCGGGGAGTGCGAACGAGAGCGAAAATAGGACATGCGGCGGAGAGGGGAGACAAGTCCGTCACCGGGATAGTGGAACGACCTATTGGGGCGTGCCGGCATTGCGCTCTGAGTCGCCCGCCGCGGGGGGTCCTTGCGGACCGGGCTCCGGCTCGGTGTCGAGCCAATAGGCCGGGATATCCGGGATCTCGGCGGCGCGCAACCGCGCGAGACGAATGCGGTTGCGGCGGCGGCGCATGGCATAGAGTGCGATGACGATGGCAGCGGCGATGGCCCAGAGCACCGCGGACTGGGCGAAGAACAGCAGCCAGCCGTAGCGGCGGCGGACGCTCTCGCCCCAGTACCGCTCGAGCTGGCCGATCGTCAGGCCGTACGTGCGGCGCAGGGCGTCATCGAAGCTTCGGCTGTCGCGCCAGCGTTCGAGAAAGATGCGGAGCGCGCGTTCGCCGCCCTGGGCGTGCAGGTAGTCGAGGACGCTCGCGGACAGCAGGTAGGCGATGCGCGCATCAACTTCGCCGACCGGCCAATCGAGTGCGATCGAGTCGATAGGCGGTGCGCGGCGGGTGATGAACGCGATGCGCAGCAGCCATGCGGCGTCGGTATCGAGCTGGCCGGCGGCCCACGTCGCATACCCCTCGGAGAACCAGCGTGGCACCTGCGCGGTGCCGAGATACCGGTGCAACGCCACGTGCGCCAGCTCGTGCCGCAGCACACGCGGCAGCTCACCCGTCGGCCCGCGATCGGATCCGTATCCCGGGAGCACGATAGTGCCCGCATCGGGGAAGGCGACGCCTGCGCCCCACTCGGGTGTCCGCCCGCCAGTCAATGAATCGAACTCCGCGGGTGTGGCGGCGAGGTGGACGTGGATCGGTGGAGGCCGCTCGAGCAGCGTATCGGGTAGCCCGGGCAACGGCGCGAGCACTCCGGGCGGCGTGATGAGCGCGCGTGCCAGCGGCTCGCCGCCGGGCCCGTGATGGACGACGACGTTCCCGGAAACGACCGCCTGCGGTCGAGCGCTGCTCGCGGTGCCGCCCGCGATGCAGCTGAGCACCGCGACGATGACGGCGGCCCAGGCAGCGCGACGACCCGAGGCGGTCAAGAGCGTGCCCAATCTGCGACGGCGGCGAGGTCCGGCGGCAGCCGCGACTCGAAACGCATGAGATCGCCGGTGCGTGGGTGGGTGAGCGCGAGCTCGGCGGCGTGAAGGAACTGGCGCGGCACGCGGCGCTCGAGCTCGAGCGCCCAGGGGCGCGTGTGTCCGCTGACCGAACGCGCGCCGCCGCGGCCGTAAACGGGGTCGCCCACGACGGGGTGCCCGATCGACTCGAGGTGCACGCGGATCTGATGGGT
>JBOHRM010000158.1:0-8216 GCA_050732715.1 Longimicrobiales bacterium | reverse complement strand
CACCAATGACTCGTATCTGTGTGAGCTGGTCTATGCCGGCGCGGCCGAACGCTGGGGCAAGCTCGACGAGCGTCAACGCGCGCAGCTCGAGCACGAGCTGGGCGTCATCGGACGACTCGATTTCGCCGGGTTCTTCATCGTGATGTGGGACGCGATCCGTTTCGCGCGCTCACGCGACATCCTGTGCCAGGGCCGCGGCAGCGCGGCGAACAGCGCGGTCGCATACTGCCTCGGCATCACCGCCGTCGACCCCGTGAAGCACGGACTGCTGTTCGAGCGCTTCCTCTCAGAGGTCCGCATCGAAGGCCGCACAGAGGCGCCGGACATCGACGTCGACGTCGAGATGCACCGGCGCGAGGAGGTGCTCGACTACATGTACGACTCTTATCGCCGCGAGCACTCCGCAATCACCGCGGTGACACAGGCCTATCATGCGCCGTCCGCGGTGCAAGATCTCATGCGCGCGCTCGGTTACCCCGCCGAGACCGCACTGCCGATCTCGAAGCGGCTACACGGCATGGAGCCCTCCGAAGGCGCACGGACGCTGAGTAACGGGCTCGCCCGCGAGCTCGGACTCGATATCGACGAGCCACGCGGCCGCGCGCTGCTCGCCGCGCTGGCCGTGCTCGATGATGTGCCACGCATGCGCTCGACGCACCCCGGCGGCTTCGTGCTCTCCCGCGAGCCGCTCGGCCGCTACATGCCGATCGAGCACACGACGATGGGCCGGACGATCCTCCAGTTCGACAAGGATGACCTCGACGCGGCGGGCGTGCCGAAGTTCGACTTCCTCGGCCTCGGCGGACTGTCCGCCATCCACTTCGCGTTCGACGCCATCGAGAAGCGCACGGGCGAAAAGCTCACCCTCTACGGATTGCCCGTGGACGATGCGAAGACCTACGACATGATCGCCCGCGGCGACACCGTCGGCACGTTCCAGATCGAGAGCCGCGCGCAGATCCAGTCGATCCTGCGCACACGGCCGGACCGGCTCTATGACATCGTGGTGCAGGTCGCGTTGATCCGACCTGGCCCGATCCAGGCGCGCTTCGTCCACCCGTACACGGAACGGCGGCGCGGCCGCGAGCCCGTGCGATATGCGCACCCGCTGATCGAACCGATCGTCCGCCGCACGTACGGCGTGCCGATCTTCCAGGAACAGGCGATGGCGATCGCAATGGCGCTCGGCGGCTTCAGCGCCGCGGAGGCCGATGAGCTGCGCCGCGCCATGGGCCACCGCCGCAAGCTGCCGAAGCTGCACGCCGCGCTCGAGCATCTGCGCGCACGCTGCATCGCCCGCGGCATCACGAAAGACGTCGCGGACGAAGTCATCGGTGACCTGCACTCGTTCGCGAACTACGGCTTCCCCGAGTCGCACGCGTGGAGCTTCGCGCTGATCGCGTACGCGACGGCGTATCTCAAGGCGAACTGTCCCGCCGAGTTCTACCTCGGCCTGCTGAACGCGTGGCCGATGGGCTTCTACCCTCCCGCCACGCTCGTCCATGACGCGCGACGCCACGGCGTGACAGTGCTCGGCCCGTGCATGCGCGACGGAGAATGGGACTGCACGATCGAATCGATTTCCCACAGCGCACTCGTGGAACGATCGACGGATGAAACACATCAGACAGGAACGACATCTCTCGCAAAGTCGCCAAGTCCGCAAAGTTCCGCCAAGAATCTCGGCGCTCTCTCTGTACCCCTTGGCGTTCTTTGCGAGAGACGATGGGTGGTGGTGGGGCCTATCCTGAGTTCCTGTTCAGAAGAGCCGCAGTCTGATATACCCGCACTCCGCATCGGCTGGCGCCATATCCGTGGGCTCGGCGAGAAGGCGAGAGAAGCGTTGCAGGCGACGGCGGCGCAGGGACCCTTCTCTTCGATCGATGACGTCATCCGCCGCGCCAGCCTCACACGCGCCGATGCGCTCCACCTCGCCCGCGCCGGCACTTTCGAGGCGTTCGAGCCGGGCCGTCGCAAGGCCGCATGGGAAGCGCTGCGCGCCGCCGGTGACCTGCTGCCGCTCGCGCCCGCACGCACACTGCCGTTCGATCCGCGCGAGCTCGAAGGAGAAGACCTGGTGTTCCTGGATTATCTCGCGACCGGCATCAGCGTGAACGGCCACCCGCTCGAGTTCCTGCGCGACCGATTGCGCGCCGCCGGCATCGTCTCGAGCCAGGAGATGGCGGAGATGCACGACGGCGAACGGATCACCGTCGCGGGCCTCGTCGTCGCGCGCCAGCACCCCGAGACCGCGAAGGGCACCGTGTTCGTCCTGCTCGAGGACGAGCTCGGCTACATCAACGCCATCGTCTCACGCGAGATGTACGCGCGCAACCGCGAGGTCGTGCGCTTCGCACCATTCCTCATCATCGAGGGCCGCCTCGAGCGCGAAGACCGCGTGCTGAACGTCATCGGCCGCCGCTTCCGCGAGCTCGACGTCCGACAGAAAGGCGGCATCGCCTACCGCTCGCGGGACTTCCATTGATTGGCCGATCCAACTATCGAGGTGCCCCGATGAAGCAGACATCCTACGCGCGTGAGCGAATTGAACCCTCGCCGACGCGACGTTACCTTCCCGTTGTCACGTTCGAGGGAGCCGCAATGGCCATGCATTCGACTGCCGCATTCACCGCGGACGACGTGCTCGACCTCCCGTTGCCGAACGGCGTCATCGGCTACGAGTTCGTTGACGGCCAGCCCGTGCCGGTGATGTCTGCCTCACGCATTCACAGCCGGCTTATGGCCAAGATGACTTACCTGCTGGAGAGGCATACGGTCGAGCATGAGCTGTCAGGCGAAGTCCATACCGATGCCGGCTTCGTTCTAGGTCTACGTCGCGACCCGGAGCGAATGCGCGGGCCCGATGTCGCCTACATCGAGCGTGCCAAGGTCGAAGCCAATCCCGATCCGGAGCGCCTGATGCGTTGTGCGCCCGACCTTGCCATCGAGATCGATCTCACGAGCGCGAAGAAGCCGGGCGGGAAGCAGCGCATCGCGGAGTATCTCGACGCGGGCACGCGGCTCGTCTGGGCAATCGACCCGCACACGCGCACGGCCACGGTTCACCGGCCGGACGGCTCAGCTGATGTCGTGCACGAACACGAGATGCTCGACGCCGACGACGTCGTCCCGGGATTCCAGCTACGACTCGAGGATCTGTTCGACCGCTGAGCTGGATGCAGGTGCAGCAGCACCCGATGCGCTCGCGGCAGTTCGCCCCCGGTACGTCGGTGCGACATCACAGCCACTCCGGTCAATCGCTACGAAGCGCCGTCGTCGGATCGAGCCGCGCCGCCCGCCGTGCCGGCATCCAGCATGCGATCAGCGCGACCGCCAGCAAGCCCGCCGCAACGGCCGAGTAAGTCAACGGATCGACGGGGCTCACACCGAACAGCAGGCTGCGCATGACGTCGCTCACGGCGAGCGCAGCAAGGATGCCGACGACCACGCCCACGATCGCGACCGCGCCGCCCTGCGCCATCACCATACCTGCGATGTCACGCGGGCGCGCGCCGAGCGCCATGCGCACACCGATCTCACCCGTCCGTTGCGCGACGGCGTACGCGATCACGCCGTAGATACCGACCAAGCCGAGTACGAGTGCGACGGCACTCGCCGTGCCGAGCAACACGAGATTGAACGCCATCGGCGCACGCGCCTCCGCGAGCGTCGACTCGAGTGTGCGTACGCGCGCCATTGCCACGTTCGGGCTCAACTGGGCGATCTCGCGTCGAATCGCGGGTGCGAGCTCGAGCGGCGGCGTCGCGGAGCGCACGATGAACGAAGCGGTGAAGCCGACGGGACGAGCATTCTCGTGGTCGGGACCACGGAGCAGTGGCATATAGATCTCGGGCGGAGGATCGGAATCGGATAGGCTCCGCGCAGCGACGTGCCGTACCACGCCGATGATCGTGAACTCCTGGTCCGAGAACGCGACGTGTGCGACACGCTTGCCGATCGGATTCTCGTTCGGGAAATACAGCCTGGCGAGTCGTTCATCGATCACGGCCGTGCCGCCGTGGTCGAAGTCCGCCGCCTCGAACACCCGGCCCGCGACGCGACGAACACCCAGCACATCGAAATAGTCCTCGCCAACATTGATGAAGTTCGTGATCGGCGGGATCCTGCCGGGCTCCTCGGGGCGGCCGACCACGATCAGCGGGTCCCAGTTGCAGAGCCCTTCGAGCGGCGGGCACGTCGTGACCCCCGCAGAACGAACCCCGGGTAGACGCGTGACGCGATCGATCAGCTGCCTATGAAAGGTCGACCGCGCTTGGTTCGTCGCGAACTCGCCCTGCGGGAGGCCGAGATTGAAGACGAGCGCACTCCTCGCGTCGAAACCCGGATCGACGCGCAGCAGCCGCTGGAAGCTGCGACCCAGCAGCGCGGCCGCGACGAGCAGAACCAGCGCGAGTGCGACCTGCCCGCCCATCAGCAGATGGCGGGCACGCATGCGCGCCGCGCTCGAAGTGTTGCCCCGCCCGCTCTCGTAAAGCGTCTTCGCCAGACTCGGCATCCCTCGCAAGAGAGGGATCGATCCGAAAACGATCGCAACAAGGAGCGAAAGGCCCAATGTGAACGCGACGACCACGGCGTCGATCCGAACCTCGTGCAGCCGCGGCAGCTCACGTGGACCGAAAACGCCGAGCAGATGAACGCCGCCGGCCGCGAGCGCGAGCCCGAGGACTCCACCCGCGACCGCGAGCAGCGCGCTCTCGCCCAGGAAATATCCGGTGACCGCATGCCGGCCCGCGCCCAACGCCCGCCGCACCGCTACATCGCGAAGCCTGGACTCGAGCCGAACCAGAAAGAGGTTCGCAACGTTCGCGCACGCGACGAGCAACGCCACACCCACCGCGCCGAGCAGGATCCACAGCGTCTCCGCCATCGAACCGACCACCAGGTCCTTGAGCGGGACAAGCGTCGACGCGAGGTGGCCATCACGAACGAGCATGAGCGCGACACCGTCCTCCGGAAAGCGATCCGGATACTGCGCGATCAGTCGATCCAGCTCGCCACGAACGGCCTCGATCGTCACGCCGTCACGCAGCCGTGCCACGCCCTGGAAATTGAAGCCGCCCGCGCGCACCATCGGCGGTCCGAACGGAAGCGACAACCATAGCTCCGTCGCATCGTCCGGGTAGCGGAACCCGGCCGGCATCACCCCGACGATCTGCGCCGGCTCGCCAGCGATCCGCAGGCTGCGGCCGATCACCCCCGCGTCGCGGCCGTAGCGGCGCTGCCAGAGCCCATGGCTCAACACGACGGCCCTCGGGCCGCCCACCACGCCTTCCTCTTCACTGAACCAACGGCCCAGCGACGGTTCCAACCCGAGCACTCGCATGAGCGACGGCGTGGCCGCCGTGACCATCACCCGCTCCGCCTCGAGATCGCCGCTTACCGTCATCTCGAACGTCGTGTGTAGCGCTATGCTCTCGAACGCCTGCGCACGCTCCAGATAGTGCACGTACAGGCCGGTCGTGATGCCGATGCCGCTCGGACGGTCCATCCCCGTTGCGCCATGATCCAGAGCGACCAGACGATCCGATTGCCTATAGGGGAGCGGAGCCAGAACCACGTGCAGCACCAGTGTGAAGATCGCCGCGTTCAGCCCGATCGCCAGCGCGAGCGTCAGCAACGCCGGCAATGTGAACGACGGCGCCCGCACGAGACGTCTCATCGCCTGCCGAACTTCACGCATGGCAGCCTCCATTGTTCCGATGCGGGTCGTTGACCCGCGCTGTTCGGATTCCGAGAGCGTTCTACCAGGGATGGTCGGCATCACCCTCGCACGCGGAAGTCCGCCGCGAAACAGGTGAGCCAGCCACTCACGCACGGCCGAGGCGGTCAAGCCCAGCAGCTCGCGCCACCAGAAACGCATGTGACCTGGACCACCAGACTCACGCGCCTCCGATTCCCGCAACCGCAGCGTCTCCACAACCGCGTCGCCAAACTGCTCGCGGAACGCACGAGGATGGACACGCAGCAGCACGCGATGCGCTCGCGACAGGTCGCCGCCCGCGTATCTGCCCCGACGCCGCCCTGACATCACGTCGACGCCGGGTAGAGCTTCTTCTGCCGCGCCGCCCAGACCAGCGACTCGAGCCGCGCCGCTTCCTCCGCCGCAGCCTCCCGCCCCGCCGCCGTCAGCGCGAAATATTTCCGCCGCGCATCCGAGGACGGCTCCGGCGGCTCCGCGACCGGCTCAACCAAACCCTCCGCGAGGAGCCGCTTCAACGCCTGATAGAGCGCGCCCGTCGTCGGATCCAGCCGCCCCGCCGACCTCGCCTCGATCTCCTTGCCGATCGCATAGCCGTGCCCCGGTCCGTCACCCAGCGCGAGCAGGATATGGAACGGCAGGTCCCCGAGTCCCGATCGTGTCGCGCGGCCGCGCTCTGGTTTCGCTCGACGCATCGCCCATCTCTGATAGAGTTGTAGCTACTATAGTGTGTGGACTTGTAGCACGCAAGCCCCTTACTCCGGACTGGGCCGGCACTGGCATTCTGAGAGGGCGGTCTCGACCCGGCGGCTCATGGGGCGCGATCGAGTCGGAGGGGCGGTTCAGCTATCGCGGTGCCCCATCGAGTCCTCGAGCTTGCGCGCATGGACGAATTGAGCTCCTGCGTGCGCCTCGTTACCTTGTCGATGTCACCTTCGAGGGAGCCGGCATGGCCACATATTCGACTTCCGCATTCACCGCGGACGACGTGCTCGATCTACCGCTGCCGGACGGCGTCAGCGGCTACGAGTTCGTCGACGGCCAGCCGGTGCCGGTGATGCCCGCCTCCGCGATCCACGGCGAGCTCATCGTCGAGGTTTGCCGCCAACTCGCGAACCACGTGATCGAGAGACGGCTGCCAGGCAAGGTCTACAGTGACGCCGGCTTCGTTTTGGGTCTGCGAGGCGATCCGGAGCGGATGCGCGGGCCCGATGTGGCCTATGTCACTCGGGCAAAGGTCGTCGCGCACGCCGATCCCGAGCGGCTGTTTCGCTGCGCGCCCGACCTGGCGATCGAGATCGACCTCACGAGTGCGAAGAAACCCGGTGGCAAGCGCCGCATCGCGGAGTATCTCGACGCTGGTGCTCGGCTCGTGTGGGCGATCGATCCGCATACGCGCGCGGCGACGGTGCATCGGCCGGACGGCAGCACGCGACTCGTGGAAGAGGACGGGACGCTGGACGGCGAGGATGTCGTTCCCGGCTTTCGGCTGGGGCTCCGCGAGCTATTTCGTCAATGACGCAACGGGGCGGCGAATCGACCGTGAGCGGCGAGGTGGTGGCATCCGGCTCGCCGGCAGAGCGTTCTGAGCCGCGCGTTCGCGTAACGGACGACGTCGCCGTTTCGGCGATCGCCCAACGGCCGGCCAACGCCATCGCCGGCTACGTTGTCGCGCACGGCGCGGGCGCGGGGATGCGCCATCGTTTCATGGAGAGCATCGCCGAGCGGCTCGCGGCAGGGGGCGTTGCGACGCTGAGGTTTCAGTTTCCGTATACGGAGGCCGGCCGCTCGCGCCCCGACCCGCAGCCGCGCCTGCTCGCGACGGTACGCGCGGCCGTGGCGAAGGCAGCGGACGCGCTGCCGGGTCTGCCGCTCTTCGCCGGCGGCAAGTCGATGGGTGGACGGATGACGTCGCTCGCGGCGTCGGAGCCGCCGGGACTGGTCGGCGTACGCGGTCTCGTCTTCTTCGGCTTCCCGCTTCATGCCGCCGGTCGGCCGGGCACCGAGCGCGCCGAGCACCTTGCCCGCGTCGAGCTGCCGATGTTGTTCCTGCAAGGCACGCGCGACAGCCTCGCCGATCTCGAGCTTGTCCGACCGATCTGCACCGACTTGGGAGACCGCGCGACACTACACGAGATCGACGGCGCCGATCACGGCTTCCATGTGCTCAAGCGCACTGGCAGGACCGACGGCGACGTTCTCGACGAGCTCGCCGACACGTTCGCGCGGTGGGCGGAACGGGTGGCGGCGCAGCAATCAGGGACTCGCGCTTAACCACGTTTCCCGGAGGCGCTGACCGGGGGACCCCGCCCGAAGCCGCACGTCGCCGTGGCTGTGGCCTGTCAATGGTCTTCCCCGAACAGACCCAGCTGCGCTCCCGGGGTCGGAGGGCGCCGGAACGCGGCAGTCGAGAGGTCGCGCCGTTCCAGGTTCAGCCCGAGCCGGCGGCAGGTCACCGCGAACACCTGGGCGACCTGGTCGGCGAACACGCCTTCGC
>JBOHRM010000157.1:0-2536 GCA_050732715.1 Longimicrobiales bacterium | reverse complement strand
GCGAGGAGCGAGCATAGCCGACGCTATGTGACCGACGAGCAACGATGCTCCGCGCGATGCAGCGGTGCGCGCAGGCCGTCAGAACCTGGGTGACGGGCCACTAGGCCTCCGCCTCCCACGGGACGCCGATCGGCTCGACAATATCCCCGCGAATCTCGATCTGGCCAGCGAGGGATCCGACGAACCGTTGCTCCGTCTGCTCGACAGGGACGAGTTTCGCGATCGGCCGAACGTATCGCGTCACAATGATTTCCTCACGCGTGCGCTCGACGCGCGCTAGGAGTCCAAGCGCCTGCGCGCGGAACCGGCCGGCCGGCACACGCGCCGCTGACCGTCCCACTTCAGCCTTCCGGGACCTCGCATTCGATTTCGCCGTCAATGTTCCCTCCGCATAAGTTCGCTATCTCAAGATAGCGATGATGCCGCCCGAGCGCCAGTTCCTGCTTCCAGTGGACGGTGGCGTGGTCTATGTGATCAGTGATCTCGAACCGATATCAGCTGAAAGGCGCGCGCCCCGATGCGAATCCGTGGGCGCATTGCCGCCGGCTCTCAGCGAGAGTGATTGGTCTACTCGTGTACCGCGATCGGCGCGCCGAGCAGCGCATCCGGGATGCCGAACCCGTCGGCGAGCGCAACCGCGTGCGGCCGCAGCTCGGCGCACAGGCGATTGACCTGAGCGCGGATCGCCCGGGCCTTGGGCGCCTCGAGGACACCGGCCTCGAGGAACCACGCACGGTCACGCTCGATGAGCCAAAGGCCTGCGAGCGATGCGAGGTTTCGGAGGACCGGCCGAAGGGATGGCTCGCTCTTGGCGAGCCGTGCGGCGAAGCCGTCGATGGTCATGCGTTCGGCGTGCGCTCGACCGAGCGCGAGCGCATGGTCCTGGCACTCGTTGAGTGCCGCGAACGGGTCGACGCCGTGTTCGATGCGGTAGCGCAGTCGTCGGGCCAGGCTGGACAGGAGCCGATCCTCGCGGTAACGGAGCGCGCTCGCGAGAAAATCGACATCGCGCAGGTGCTCGGTGTCGGTGCGGCGAGTGACGATCGGGTTCAGTCCCGAGATCGCGGTCGCGGCGCGGCTGGCAAGGTGCTTGACGACGCCCCAGAGCTGGAGCTCGCCGAACGACTCGCGGTACTCGGTCAGCATGCTGCGGGCGACGAGCTGGAGGAGCACGGTGTTGTCGCCCTCGAACGTCGTGAAGACGTCCGCATCGGCCTTGAGCGTTGGGATGCGGTTGATGGCGAGATAGCCCTGGCCGCCGCACGTCTCGCGGCACGTCTGCAGCGTTTCGATCGTGTGCCACGAGCTGAGCGCCTTGAGCGCGGCCGCGTGCGTCTCGATCTCGCGCGCCTCCGCGTCGCTGCGCGTGGAGAACCGGCGTACGAGGTCCTCGATCGTCAGATCGAGCGCCACGGTGAGGGCGAGTCTCGGCAGGAGTCTACGCTGGACCGCGAGATAGTCGAGGATCGGCACCTCGGTCTTGCCATCGGGGCCGAACTGACGCCGATCGTTCGCGTAGCGGATCGCGATCGCGAGGCCGCTCTTCGACGCGTTCGTCGCGGCCGCGGCGACGGCGACACGGCCGGCCACGAGCGCGCCGATCATCGTGAAGAAACGCCGCGAGGGGCTGGCGATGGGGCTCGTGTAGGTTCCGCTCTGCGCAACCGCGCCGAACCGGTCGAGCAGGTTGTCGCGCGGCACACGGACCGCATCGAACGTGATGCGCCCGTTGTCGACGCCGTTGAGACCCTGCTTCACGCCGCAATCCTCAATGCGGACGCCGGCCACCGGGCGGCCGGCGGCATCGCGGATCGGGACCATGAAGGCATGCACGCCGTGCGTCTCTCCGTGCGTGCGCAGCTGCGCGAACACCACCGCCATCGTCGCGTGCGCGGCCGCGTTCCCGATGTAGTCCTTCTGCGCCTGCGCGGACGGCGAATCGATGACGAACTCGTGACGCGCCGTATCGTAGGTCGCCATGGTCTCGAGCTCGCGCACGTTCGAGCCGTGGCCAGTCTCGGTCATCGCGAAGCAGCCGGGCAGCTCGAGCCGGAGCGCGGCGCGGAGATAGCGCTCGTGATGTTTGCGCGTGCCGAGCTGGTAGATGCTCCCCGCGAACAGGCCGAACTGTACGCCGAACTCCGCGAGCAGGCTGATGTCATGGAACGCGATCGTCTCGAACGCGGCGATCGAACGCGCAACGTCGTTCTCGCCGCCGAACTCGCGCGGGTAGGCTATCGCGCCGATGCCCTCGTCGGCGAGACGCTTGCACCAGCGCAGAACGCGATCGCGATATGCGTGGTGAGTTTCGGGTCTGCCACGCTGGAATTCGGGCCTGCTGAGGAGATCGAACAGGCGCGCGCGGATGTCGAGATGGTCGCCGTCGATGAAGCGGTGCATCGCCGCGGGGTCGAGCGCCTGCTCGGCCGGCTCCGCGCGCGCTGCCGCCCCCGTGGGCGCCAGCGCGCGCACCGCTTCATTCTTCATTCACTGTCGAACGCGCTACCGTACAACCCGTTGAACAACAGCTTGAAGG
>JBOHRM010000156.1:0-2713 GCA_050732715.1 Longimicrobiales bacterium | reverse complement strand
GTTGGATATTCTGCCGTGGGGACAGACGCTTCTCATCCTCTGTATCGTTGCGTTCTTGCTCGAAGGCAAGACGTTCAAGCTGAGGACGCCCGCAGGACCGCTACTGGTTCTTTTCACGGTGATCGTTCTCGCATCATCGGTGTTAGCGTATTCGCCGCGCCTCGCGTTCAACAACCTCGAGCTTTATCTCTCGTGGGTTCTCATCTATCTCCTCATCACGAATATCGTCACCACCGAACAGAGGTTCTTCATCTTCTTTCTGTCGTTTCTGCTGTACTCATTCAAGATGTCGCAGCACGGGGCGCGTTCGTGGGCGATGCGCGGGTTCAGTTTCGCTGACTGGGGTGTGACGGGTGCTCCGGGCTGGTTCCACAATTCCGGCGAAGTCGGGATTCAGATGTGCGTGTTCTTTCCGCTCGCGTTGGGATTCTACATTGCTTTGAAGGGCCACTGGGGCAAGTGGCGGAAACTCTTCTTCGTCTTGTTCCCGGTCACGGCCGTCATGACGATGATCGCGTCATCCTCACGCGGCGCGCTCTTGGGTGGGGGGCTCGTGCTTCTCTGGATAGTCCTCCGCAGCCGCTACAGGGTGAAGGCTCTTGTAGGCGCCGCTGTAGTCACGATCGCCGTCGTCGCTTTCGTGCCTGACGAGTTCAAGGAGCGGTTCAGCACTATGGGTGAAGACAAGACGTCCGAATCGCGACTGGTGGTGTGGCGTTACGGGATGGAGACGGCGAAGCAGCATCCGGTGCTCGGGATCGGTTACAAGAACTGGTCACATTACGCGACGCGCACGTACGGCCGTCCGCTGCTTCCGCACAACATCTTCGTGGAGGCGGCGGCCGAGCTGGGCTATATCGGGCTACTGGGTTTCTTACTCCTCATAGGGGCGACGTTCTGGGTCAATGCGAATACGCGGAAGATCGTTCGCCGCATCCCGGGAGATCAGCATTTTCTCTATCAGATAGCCCACGGCCTGGATGGGGCCCTGATCGGGTACATGGCGAGCGGGTTCTTCATCACTGTCCTCTTCTATCCATACTTCTGGATCAATCTCGCAATGGCGGTTGCGCTGAACACTGCCGCGTCTAACAAGGCGAGAACTGCGAGCCAAGTGATGGCCGCCGCAGCGACCGAACCGTTGGTATCGCCGCCCGCTGACCTAGCCAATGACGGACGGCTTCGTGGCGGGCGTGGCCGGCTACTTCTCGGGCAACGTGGCGGAGCCGTGCTGGGACCGCGTGGGCCGCGTGAGTGATCCAGCGACTCCAGTTCGCGTGTTGTTCGTCGAACAGGCGGTCGCGTTCGGTGGCGCGTTCGTCGTAATCGCCGAGTTGATCCGACGTCTACGGCGGGACTTGGTCCAGGCGACCGTGGTCACGGCGATGGATGCAGGGTTCGTCGAAGAGCGCCTTGGCTCCGCGGCACCCGCCTGGCCTACGCGGCACGTCTTGGATTACGTCCGCATGACGCGGCTGAGCCGCCAGCTCGTGAATCTCGGGGTGCCGCGACGGCTTGCTGGTTACCTGGTCTCAGGATTGGCGGCCGTAGCAAACGTCGGCTATTCGTTCCGGCTCGCCCGCACGGTGTTGCGGCAGCGGGTGGACGTTATCCATGTCAACAATGGCACGGAGCACCTCGAGTCGAACCTGGTGTTCTTGGCCTTCGCACGCCGGTGCGTAGTGCACGCGCACGGCGCCGGAAAGCCGTCACGCCTCCAGCGGGTGTTCCTGAATCGCGTGGCTCGCGTGATCGCGATCTCCGATGATGTGCGAAGGCAGCTCGAGAGCGGTGGTGTCGATCCCCAGCGTATCGTCGTGGTTTCGAACCCGGTAGCGCTTCCTGGTAGCGATTCATGCGATCCATCGGCCGCGAGGGCCCGTGTACGGCGACAGTATGGCGTGCCCGATGACGCGCTGGTTTTCAGCATCTTCGGCCGCATTGTCCGATGGAAGGGCCACCGCGAGTTCCTGCTCGCTGCCGCGGACGTGATCCGCGCAGTGCCGAACGCTTACGCGATGATCGTGGGTGGCACGGCCGACCTCGATGCTGGCCAGCTCGTGGAGCTTCGGCACATGGCGCGCGAGCTGGACATCGAGCACCGGGTGGTGTTCACCGGTTTCGTGGCCGATGTGGCGAGCCACTACTACGCGGCCGATGTCGTTGCCCATTGCTCGATCGAGCCCGAGCCGTTCGGGCTTGTGATCATCGAAGCGATGGCGTGTGGCGTGCCCGTCGTCGCCGCGAACCGTGGCGCCCCACTCGAGATCATCACGGATGGTGTGGACGGCCTGCTCGTAGGCCCTGAGCGTACGGACCAACTCGCCGGCGCGATCAAAGACTTGCTCGAAGACCCACCGCGGCGAAAAGAGCTTGCGGACCGGGCTCGTGAGGTGGCGCTAGGCCGTTATGACCCCGACCGTTACGCCCGGCGAATGGAAGCGATCTATCTAGAGGTCGCTTGCACACGCAGGGCCGGGTCTCACCACGAGGAGCGAGCGCGCGTCGCTGGCTGACGCGCGTCCGACACCTCCGCACCGGTGTGATACTCGTAGCGGTCGATCATGCCGATAAACTCATGTCCATGCCAAAATACTAGCCAGTGATCTCACCTTGAGGTAAATAGCTGGAGCTACGCGAAGCACGAGCGGCCGCACGAGCCGCCAAAGGGCGTTCGGGCCGCGGCGCAGCGGCTCGCTCCGAGACCCTATGC